>JACPFR010000014.1 GCA_016182905.1 Elusimicrobiota bacterium | reverse complement strand
TAGCGCTTCGCCTGCGCCAGGCCTTTCTTCGAGAGATAGCTGGTGATCGCGGCCGTCAAAGTGGTCTTGCCATGGTCGACGTGCCCGATGGTGCCGATGTTGACGTGCGGCTTGGTGCGCTCGAATTTAGCCTTGGACATGATCTCAATTCTCCTTATATTTTTACGGGGCCGGGACCCTTCGGGCCCGGCACAGGTGATTTTTGGAAATTCCTATATCACCTAGTAGTCTTCTCGCCGGAGGCGATGGCGGCGTTGTGCTTCTCGACGATGCCCTTCAGGACGTTGTTGGGGACTTCCTCGTAGTGGCTCGGCTCCATCGTGAAGGAGGCGCGGCCCTGCGAGATGGAGCGAACGACGGTGGCGTAGCCGAACATCTCCGACAGCGGCACGGTGCACTTGACGAACTTCAAGTGTCCACGGTCGCCCATCTCCGAGATCTTAGCGCGGCGGCTGTTCAAGTCGCCGATGACGTCGCCCGCGTACTGCTCCGGGGTCGTCGCCTCGCACTTCATGATCGGCTCGAGGATCGTCGGGGACGCCTTCTGGCAGCCCGAGCGCAGCGCCATGGCGCCGCAGATCTTGAACGCCATCTCGTTCGAGTCGACGTCGTGGTAGGAGCCGTCGAGCAAGGTGACCTTGATGTCGACGATCGGGAAGCCGGCCAACGCGCCGCCGTCCAGAGCCTCGCGCACGCCCTTCTCGACCGCGGGGATGAACTCGCGCGGGATGCGGCCCTGCTTGACGTCGTTGACGAACTCGAAGCCCTTGTTCATCGTCTGCGGCTCGATCTTGATGATGCAGTGGCCGTACTGGCCGCGGCCGCCGGACTGGCGGATGAACTTCGCCTCTTCCGTGACGGGCTTGCGGATCGTCTCGCGGTACGCGACCTGAGGCTCGCCGACGTTCGCCTCGACCTTGAACTCGCGCTTCATGCGGTCCACGATGATGTCGAGGTGGAGCTCGCCCATGCCGGAGATGATCGTCTGGCCGGTCTCGACGTCGGTCTTGATGCGGAAGGTCTGGTCCTCTTCGCCGAGGCGGGACATCGCGTTGGCCATCTTCTCTTCGTCGGCCTTCGTCTTGGGCTCGATGGCGACCGAGATGACGGGCTCGGGGAAGGTGATCTGCTCTAGAAGAACCGGCTTGTCCACATCGCACATCGTGTAGCCGACCCGGCCGTTCTTCAGCGCCACCGTGGCGCCGATGTCGCCGGCGTAGATCTCCTTGATCTCCTCGCGCTGGTTGGCGTGCATGCGCAGGATGCGGCCGATGCGCTCCGTGTTGCGGTTGTTGCCGAACATCACGGTGTCGCCGGCCTTGAGGGTCCCGGAGTAGACGCGGAAGAAGATCAGCTTGCCGACGAAGGGGTCGGTCTGGATCTTGAACATCAGCGCCGAGAAAGGCTCCTTGTCGTCGGGCTTGCGCTCCACGACCTTCTCGAGGTCGAAGATGTCATGGCCCTGGGTGGGAGGCACGTCGAGCGGGGAGGGCAGGAACTCGCACACCGCGTCGAGCATGGGCTGGACGCCCTTGTTCTTATAAGAGGAGGCGCAGAGCACGGGGAAGATCTTGCACTGCAGGACGCCCTTGCGCAGGGTCTTCTTCAGGTCTTCCTGGCTGAAATTGGTCTCGCCGTTGAGGTAGCGCTCCATCATGGCGTCGTCGAACTCGACGATCTTCTCCACCATGGTGGCGTGGTACTTCTCGGCCTGCTCCTTCATGTCGGCCGGGATCTCGACCTCGTCCCACGCCGCGCCGAGCTCCTCGCCCTTCCAGATCAGGGCCTTCATCTTGATGAGGTCGATGAGGCCGGCGAAGGCGGCTTCCGAGCCGATCGGAAGCTGGATCGGCACCGCGTTGGCGCCCAGCATCTTGATGATCGAGTTGTACGACATGTAGAAGTCCGCGCCCATGCGGTCCATCTTGTTGACGTAGACGACGCGGGGCACGTGGTACTTGTCGGCCTGCCGCCAGACCGTCTCGGACTGGGGCTCGACGCCCTGCACGCCGTCGAAGCAGACGACCGCGCCGTCGAGCACGCGCAGCGAGCGCTCGACCTCGGCCGTGAAGTCGACGTGGCCGGGGGTGTCGATGATGTTGATCGTGAACTCGTTCTCGAGATGCTTCCACTTGCAGAAGGTCGCGGCCGCGGTGATAGTGATGCCGCGCTCGCGCTCCTGAGGCATCCAGTCGGTCGTCGTCGCGCCGTCGTGCACCTCGCCGATCTTGTGGATGCGGCCGGTGTAATAGAGGATGCGCTCGGTCGTGGTGGTCTTGCCGGCGTCGATGTGGGCGATGATGCCGATGTTGCGGACTTTGTCGAGCGCTGTTTCTCTGGGCATTTAAATTTACCTGTTATTTTTGAACGAATTAACCACAAAGACACTAAGGCACAAAGAACGGAAGGGAAGGTTAACGGCAACCGCTTTGCCGTTGCCCTCTCCTCTTTGTGTCTTCGTGTCTTTGTGGTTCATTTGTTCGTTTTTTTCTACCAGCGGTAATGGGCGAAAGCGCGGTTGGCTTCGGCCATCTTGTGGGTGTCCTCGCGCTTCTTGAAGGCGATGCCTTCCTTCTTGTTCGCCGCGAGGATCTCCTCGGCGAGGCGCTCGGCCATCGGCTTGCCGGACTTGGCGCGGGCCGCGTCGAGCATCCAGCGCATCGCGAGCGTGGAGGAGCGGGTCACCGAGACCTCGATCGGCACCTGGTAGGTGGCGCCGCCGACGCGGCGGGCCTTGACCTCGAGGAGCGGGCGGATGTTCTCGATGGCGCGGGTGAAGACGTCGAGCGCGGGCTCCTTCGTCTTCTCGGCCACGATCTCCAGGGCGTCGTACATGACGCGCTCGGCCTGGGCC
The DNA here is from genome assembly GCA_016182905.1 of Elusimicrobiota bacterium. NCBI lineage: Bacteria > Pseudomonadati > Elusimicrobiota > Elusimicrobiota bacterium. Next base: position 120,245 of record JACPFR010000014.1, on the reverse strand, counting down.
TTGCGGCCGGCGTGGTCGAGCTTGTTGATCAGGCGCGAGACGAGCACCGACTTATAGCGGTAGTCCGCGGGAGGCGGAGGGCGGCGGTCACGGGGGCGAAGTCCTTTGCGGGGCATGTTCTATATCCTCTCTAAATTTTACTTGGGCGCTTCTTTCTTGGGGCGCTTGGCCCCGTACAGAGAACGGCCCTGCTTGCGGCCGTCGACGCCGGAGGCGTCGAGGACGCCGCGCAGGATGTGGTAGCGCACGCCGGGGAGGTCCTTGACGCGGCCGCCGCGGATCATGACGATCGAGTGCTCCTGAAGGTTGTGGCCGACGCCGGGGATGTAGCCGGTGACCTCGACGCCGTTGGTCAGCTTGATGCGCGCGATCTTGCGCAGGGCCGAGTTGGGCTTCTTCGGGGTCGTGGTCTTCACCAAGGTGCAGACGCCGCGCTTCTGCGGGCAGGACTCCAGCGCGGGAGCCTTGGGCCGCGTGCGCTTCTTCGTGCGTCCGAGGCGGATGAGCTGACTGATCGTGGGCATGACTCTGTATCTCCTTAAGACTGCGTCGCCAGCGCGGCCTGCGCGGCGAGTTCGATGAGTTTTTCGCGGGCCTGGAGGCCCGTGCCGGCCGGGATCATGTGGCCGATGATGACGTTTTCCTTCAATCCCTTGAGGTAGTCGATCTGCGACGTCGTCGCGGCCTGCGTGAGGACGCGCGTCGTCTCCTGGAAGCTCGCCGCCGAGATGAACGAGCTCGACGCCAGCGAAGCCTTGGTGATGCCGAGGAGCACGGGCTCGGCCTGGGCTTCCTTGCCCCCCTTCTCCTTCGTCTCGCGGTTCTCCGCGGCGAAGACGAAGCGGTTGACGATCTCGCCCTTCAAGAACGAGGTGTCGCCGGCGCTGTCCACCTTGACGTTCTGCAGCATCTGACGGACGATGCACTCGATGTGGCGGTCGGAGACCGTCACGCCCTGCAGGCGGTAGACTTCCTGGATCGCGTTGACGAGGAATTCCTGGACTTCCTTGATGCCCTTGACGTGAAGGACGTCGTGGGGGTTGATCGCGCCGTCGGTGAGGGCCTCGCCGACGCCGACGCGGTCGCCTTCATACACGACCAGGTGCTTGCCCTGCGCGATGAGGTACTCGCGGACCATGTCCGTCTCCTCGTTGCGCACGGAGACCTGGACGAGGCCCTTCGCGCCGATGCCGAGGCCGACGACGCCTTCGATCTCGGAGATGATGGCGGGGTTCTTGGGCTTGCGGGCCTCGAAGAGCTCGGACACGCGCGGCAGGCCGCCGGTGATGTCCTTGGACTTCGTGATCTCCTGAGGGATCTTGGCCATGATGTCGCCGACGTGCACGGCCTGCTCCTCGGCCACGAGCAGGATGGTGTCGGTCGGCAGCGGGAACACGGCGACTTCCTTGCCGCCCTTCTCGACGACGACGCGGGGGTTCAGACGCTTCGCGGCTCCGGCGCCTCTTTCACCACGGCGGGCTTCCTGCTCGATGATGCGGCGCTCGACGATGCCGGTGATCTTGTTGAGGTCGGTGCGCAGGGACACGCCTTCGCGGACGTCCTTGAGGACGACCGCGCCTTCGTGCTCGGAGACGATCGGCATCGTGTAGGGGTCCCACTCGGCGAGCAGCCCGCCGGGAGCGGCCTTGTCGCCGTCGGCGACCTTGAGGCGGGCGCCGTAGGGCAGCTTGAACTCCTCGGTGGCTCCCGACGCCTTGTCGGTGACGAGCGCCATGCCGGCGCGCGAGACCACGACGGTGTGGCCGTCCTGGTTCTTGATCGTGCGCACGCTCTTGAACTCGACCAAGCCGCCCTTGACGGACAGAGCGTTCGAGCGCTTGGTGACGCGGGACGCCGCGCCGCCGATGTGGAAGGTGCGCAGAGTCAGCTGGGTGCCGGGCTCGCCGATCGACTGCGCGGCGATGATGCCGACGGCCTCGCCGACCTCGACCATGCGACCGTTGGCGTTGTTCATGCCGTAGCACTTCGCGCAGACGCCCTGGCGGGCTTCGCAGGTCAGCACCGAGCGGGCGCGGACCATCTCGAGGCCGGCGGCCTTGATCTCGGCCTGGGCCTCGGCGTTGACGAACTCGCCGGCTTCGACGATCGTCTTCTCGACGGACTTCTTGCCCTCGGTGACGGTGACGACGACGTCCTCGAGCACGACGCGGCCGAGGAGACGCTCATCGAGAGGCTCGATGATCTCGTCGCCGGCCGTGAGGTTGCCGAGGCGGATGCCGTTGATCGTGCCGCAGTCGTCCTCGGTGATGACGAGGTCGTGCGCGGCGTCGACGAGGCGGCGGGTCAGGTAGCCGGCGTCCGCGGTCTTGAGCGCGGTGTCGGCCAGACCCTTGCGGCCGCCGTGGGTGGAGATGAAGTACTCGAGGACGGTGAGGCCCTCGCGGAAATTAGAAACAATGGGCTGTTCAATAATCTCGCCGACGCCGCCGGTCAATTTCTTCTGCGGCTTGGCCATCAGACCGCGCATGCCGGCCAGCTGACGGACCTGCTGGCGGGAGCCGCGCGCGCCGGAGTCGGCCATGAGGAAGACCGAGTTGAAGCGGGACTCGCCGGTCTTGAACGTCTTGTGCTCGTCGGCCTTCATCGAGTCGAACATGACGTCCGAGATGCGCTCGGTGACGTGCGTCCAGATGTCGATGTTCTTGTTGTAGCGCTCGGACTCGGTGATGACGCCGTTCTTGGCCTGCTGCTCGATCGTGCGGACCTTCTTGCGGGCCTCGGCGATCTCTTCCTTCTTGATCTTCGGGATGTGCATGTCCGAGACCGAGATGGAGAGGCCGGCGGCGGTCGCGTAGTGGTACCCCATGTTCTTGAGGTCGTCGAGGAGCTGCACCGTGCGGTAGTGACCGAGCTCCTTGTAGCACTTCTCGACGAGACCGGAGAGGTCCTTCTTGTTCTGGGGCTTGTTGATGTAGCGCAGCTCCAGCGGGATGATCTCGTTGAAGAGGACGCGGCCCACGGTCGTGCAGTCCTTCCACGACTTCGGGTTGCCGCGCTCCTCCTTCGCCAGGCCTTCCTCGACGATCTGGTTGAGGCCGAGGAGCTTGATGCGCGCGTGCAGGTCGACCTTGCGGTTCTGGTACGCGGTCACGACTTCGCCGGCGTCGGCGAACACCATGCCCTCGCCCTTCTCGCCGGTCTTGTCCTTGGTCAGGTACGCCAGGCCGAGGACCATGTCGTGCGACGGGATCGCGATCGGCTTGCCGGACGCGGGCGACATGATGTTGTTGGACGCCATCATCAGGAGCTTCGCCTCGAGCTGGGCTTCCTGGGACAGCGGCACGTGGACGGCCATCTGGTCGCCGTCGAAGTCGGCGTTGAACGCCGCGCAGGTCAGCGGATGGAGCTGGATGGCCTTGCCCTCGATCAGGACGGGCTCGAACGCCTGGATGCCGAGGCGGTGGAGCGTGGGAGCGCGGTTGAGCAGGACGGGGTGGTTCTTCGTCACGAACTCCAGGATGTCCCAGATCTCGGGGCGGACCTTCTCGAACATGCGCTTGGCGGCCTTGAGCGTGAGGCTCTCGGTCTTCATCAGCTCGCGGATGATGAACGGGCGGAACAGCTCGAGCGCCATCTCCTTGGGAAGACCGCACTGGTTGAGCTTGAGGTTCGGGCCGACGACGATCACCGAGCGGCCGGAATAGTCCACGCGCTTGCCGAGCAGGTTCTGGCGGAAGCGGCCCTGCTTGCCCTTGAGGATGTCGGACAGGGACTTGAGCGGGCGGTTGCCGGCGCCGACGACCACGCGGCCGCGGGCGCCGTTCTCGAACAGGGCGTCGACGGCTTCCTGCAGCAGGCGCTTCTCGTTAAAGATCATGACCTCGGGCGCGCGCAGCGCCTCGATGTGCTTGAGGCGGTTGTTGCGGTTGATGATGCGCCGGTAGAGGTCATTGAGGTCCGAGGTGGCGAAGCGGCCGCCCTCGAGGGGCACGAGCGGGCGGAGCTCGGGCGGGATCACGGGGAGCGTGGTGAGGATCATCCACTGCGGCTCGTTGCCGGACTTGATGAAGCCCTGCAGGATGCGCAGGCGGCGGATGAGCTTGGTGCGCTCCGCGTCGGAGGTGACGGTCTCGAGGGTCGCGTTGATGCGCTCGGACTCCTCCTTCGGCTTGACCTTGGAGAGAAGGGTGTGGATGGCGCCCGCGCCGATGTCGACCTTGAGCTTCGAGCGGAACTCGGTCTTGGCCTTGCGGACCTCGTCCTCGTTGAGCAGGTCGCCGGTCTTGTACACGGTGCGGCCCGACGTGTCGACGAGGTCCTCGAGGACGATGTACTGGGCGTAGTACACCACGCGCTCGAGATCGGAGGTCTTCATGTCGAGGATGATCCCGACGCGCGACGGCGTTTTCTTAAGAAACCATACATGGGCGACGGGCACGGCGAGCTCGATGTGGCCCATGCGCTCGCGGCGCACCTTGGACTCCGTCACCTCGACGCCGCAGCGGTCGCAGACGATGCCCTTGAACTTCACCCAGCGGTACTTGCCGCAGGCGCATTCGAAATCGCGAGCCGGTCCGAAGATGCGCTCGCAGAAAAGACCGTCGCGCTCGGGCTTGAGCGTGCGGTAGTTGATCGTCTCCGGCTTCTTGACCTCGCCGTAGGACCAGTTCGTGATCTGCTCCGGAGAGGCGATCGAGAGGCGGATCGAGTCGAAATCGAAGAAGTCGAGCGAATCGGACTTCTTCTTTTTCTTCCCGCCGAGCGAGATTTTCTTATCCTGGGTCGCGATGAAAGCCATGGGTTATTTCCTCGCCGCCGTTTCTTTCTCGTCTTCCTTCGACGCCTTCCCTTCGGCCGCGCCGTTGGCGCCAAGCTTCAGAAGTTCAACGCTGAGACCGAGCGCCTGGAGTTCCTTCACGAGAACCTTGAAGGATTCCGGGACGCCGGGACGGGAGGGCGCTTCTCCCTTGATGATCGCCTCGTACATCTTCGTGCGGCCCTGGACATCGTCGGACTTGACGGTCAGGAGCTCCTGAAGCATGTACGCCGCGCCGTAGCCCTCGATCGCCCAGACTTCCATCTCGCCGAAGCGCTGGCCGCCGAACTGCGCCTTGCCGCCGAGCGGCTGGCGCGTGATGAGGCTGTAAGGTCCCGTCGAGCGCGCGTGGATCTTGTCCTCGACGAGGTGGTTCAGCTTGAGGATGTACATGTAGCCGATGGAGACCTTCTCGTGGAAGGCCTCGCCCGTGCGGCCGTCGTAGAGCGTGATGCGGCAGTCGTCGCTCGGGAGATACTTCTCGGGGACGCCCTGGTCGCGCAGGTGCTTCTTCGCCTGGCGGACCACGTCGTGGATCTCCTCCTCGGTGGCCGAGTCGAAGACCGGGTTGATCGTCTGCACGCCGAGCGTGTGACCCGCCCAGCCGAGCATCGTCTCGAGCAGCTGACCGACGTTCATGCGCGACGGGACGCCCAGCGGCGAGAGCACGACGTCGAGCGGCGTGCCGTCCGGCAGGAAGGGCATATCCTCTTCCGGCAGGATCTTGGCGACGATGCCCTTGTTGCCGTGGCGGCCGGCGAGCTTGTCGCCGACCTGGACCTTGCGGCGGGAGGCGAGGTAGACCTTGACCACCTTGTTGACGGTGACCGCGAGGTCGTCGCCCTGCTTGACGTTCTCCTTCTCGCGGGCGGCGTCGGCGCGGAGCTTCTCGTCCATCGCCTCGTAGAAGAGCTCGAGGCGCTCCTTCTCGTCCTTGCGCTTGGAGGCGGAAACCGTCTCGAGCGCCTCGAAGGACTCCTTGCGATGCTGCTTGAGGGTCGCGAGGTCGGCGTCCAGCTTCTCCTGGATCGCGTCGAGGCGCTTGCGCTCCTCGCCCTTCGCCAGCTTCTCGCGGCGCACGAACACGCGGGTGGCGATGACCTTGCCGGTCACGCCGGGGGGAACGCGCAGCGAGGCGTCCTGCACGTCCTCGGCCTTCTTGCCGAAGATGACCTTGAGCAGTCTTTCTTCCGGGGTGAGCTGCTGCTCGCCCTTCGGGGTGACCTTGCCCACGAGCACGTCGCCCTGGCGGACGACGGTCGAGGGGATGACGACGCCGGTCTCGTCGAGCGACTCGAGGGCCTCGGTGCCGACGTTCGGGATGTCGCGGGTGATCTCTTCCGGTCCGAGCTTGGTGTCGCGCGCTTCCACTTCGAACTCGGACACGTGGATCGACGTGAAGACGTCCTCTTTGACGAGCCGTTCCGACAAGAGAATGGCGTCCTCGTAGTTGTAGCCCTCCCACGGCATGAAGGCCACGAGAAGGTTCCGTCCCAGCGCGAGCTGGCCCTGGGCGCACGCGGAGCCGTCCGCGAGCGCGTCGCCGGCCTTGATCTGCGCGCCGGTCTCGGCGGTCGTGGTCTGGTTGATGCACGTGTCCTGGTTGGAGCGCGTGTACTTGCGGAGGGTGTAGAGGTCCATCGCCTCTTCCTTGCCCTTCACGTTGTCCGCGGCGACCGCGATGAGGTCGCCGGAGGAGTAGATCACTCGACCCGGCCGTTTCGCCGTCACGCAGGCGCCGGAGTCGCGGGCGACCGTCTCCTCCATGCCCGTCGCCACCAGCGGCGGCTCGGGGATCAGGAGAGGGACGGCCTGGCGCATCATGTTGGCGCCCATCAGGGCGCGGTTGGCGTCGTCGTGCTCGAGGAACGGGACGAGCGCGGCGGAAACCGAGATGACCTGCATCGGCGAGATGTCCATGTAGTCGACGCGGGACGGGTCCACCACCGGGAAGTCGCCGCGCGAGCGCGAGGAGACGGTGTCGGTGGCGATCTTGTCCTTGTCGAGGGGCGTGTTCGCCTGGGCGACGATCATGCCGCTCTCGGCGTCGGCGTTCAGATAGTCGACGTCGCCGGTCGTCTTGCCCTTGGAGACCTTGCGGTAGGGAGACTCGATGAGGCCGAACTCGTTGATCTTCGCGTAGGACGCGAGCGAGGTGATCAGGCCGATGTTCGGACCTTCGGGCGTCTCGATGGGGCAGATGCGGCCGTAGTGCGTGTAGTGGACGTCGCGCACTTCGAAGCCGGCGCGCTTGCGGTTAAGACCGCCCGGTCCGAGCGCCGACAGGCGGCGCTTGTGGGTGATCTCCGACAGCGGGTTGATCTGGTCCATGAACTGCGACAGCTGCGACGTTCCGAAGAACTTCCGGATGATGCCGACGAGCGGCGCCGTGTTCAGGAGGTTGCGGGGCGTCAGCAGCGACTTGTCCTGGACGGACATGCGGTCGCGGATCACGCGGGACATCTGCGCCAGGCCCACGCGGATCTGGTTCTCGAGCAGCTCGCCGACGCCGCGGACGCGGCGGTTGCCGAGATGGTCGATGTCGTCGAGTTTGACCGGGAAGTTGCGGTCGAGGAGGTTGGGGACCGCGGCCCTCCACTGCGTGAAGGCGCCGGAGAAGTCGGTGAACGAGAAGCGGTCCTTCTTCAGGCCCTGCTTCGTCACGTCCATGTCGTCGTCGCCGTCCTTCTCGTGAAGGTCGATGAGCGCGACCTGGCCGAGCGACTCGCCGTTCGCCTTTTTCGCGTAGTCCGCGAAGTAGGCCTTGTACTCGCCGAGGCCTTCGTACTGGGCCCCGCGGGTCGGCATCGCGGTCGTCTTTGGCGCGCCGTCGGCCAGATGCGTGACGCCGCTGTTGAGGGCGATGATGTGCTGCATCGTCGCGATGACGTCCTCGAGGCAGAGCGTGCGTCGCGTGAACGCGGGCAGCGCGAAGTGCTTGTGCTTGCGGTTGTCGGGACGGGGCGTCACGTCGCGGCGCGTCGCGAGCTTCCAGAGGTAGTGGTGCAGCTTGACGGCGACCTTATGCCGGCCGACCTTCGAGAGGTCGTACTTGCGCAGGTTCTTGAAGATCAGGTTGTCGAGATAGGCCTCGGCCTGCCCGGGGACGATGAACTCCTGGCCGCGCAACTTTTTATAGATATCCTGCTGGGCTTCCTTGATGGACTTGATCTTGTCCTTGCGCAGGGTCTCGATGATGGTCGGCTCGTCCTTCTCGGGGTCGCCGGTGAGGACCTTGATGCTCGCGACCTTCTTGTCGAGCATGCGCTTGATGGACTCGTGCGTGACCTTCTTGCCGGCCTCGAGGAGGACCTCGCCGGTGGACTGGTCGACGACGTCCTCGCAGGAGATGCGATGGAGCAGCGACTCCATCGTCGCGGGACCGACCTCGAGCGTCTCGTACGGGTAGAAGATCTTCAGGATGTCCGCGTCGGACTCGATGCCGCAGGCGCGAAGGAAGCTGGTCGCCTCGAACTTCTTCTTGCGGTCGATGCGCACGAACAGGACGTTGTTGAGGTCGAATTCGAACTCGATCCAAGCGCCGCGGTACGGGATGATCTTCGCGAGGAAGAGCTTCTTGCCGAGAGCGGAGATCTTCTTCTCGTCGTCCTCTTCGAAGATGATGCCGGGCGAGCGGTGCAGCTGCGACACGACGACGCGCTCGGCGCCGTTGATGATGAACGACGCGGTCGCCGTCATGATCGGAACTTCGCAGACCACGACTTCCTGCTCGACGATCTGCTTGAGCTTGCCGGAGGGCTGGCGCGACGAGAGGCGGAGGATCGCCTTGAGCGGGCGGGTCCAGGAGGAGTCGTGGTTCTGGGCCTCGAGCGCGGTCGCGAAGCGCGGCGGCGCGAACTCGTAGCGCACGAAATCGAGGACCATCGATCCGTCGGTCGACTCGATCGGGAAAACGTCGAGGAACGCGGCCTGCAGACCGAGGAGCTTGCGGTCCTCGGGCTCGACGCCTTCCTGCATGAAATCACGGAACGAATTCGTCTGCATTTCCAGGAGGTCAGGCATGGCCATCGCTTCCGGAATCTTGCCGAACTTGATCTGTTTCACGCGTATTCTCCCGTGCGGATCTTCGAAATAGGCTTGGGACTAAAAAGCGACGGGACCGTCGCCCCCTCTCGGGGGCGACGGTCTCATCTTTCGGAATTTACCTCGTCAGGGGCACTTACTTGAGCTCGACGGTGGCGCCCGCTTCCGCCAACTTCTTCTTCATCTCCTCGGCGGCGGCCTTCGGGAGGCCTTCCTTCACGGGCTTCGGAGCGGCTTCGACGAGGTCCTTCGCTTCCTTCAGGCCGAGGCCCGTCAGCTCGCGAACGACCTTGATGACGTTGATCTTGTTGGTGCCGGCGCCGGCGAGGACGACGGTGAACTCGGTCTGCGCTTCGGCGGCGGCTCCGCCAGCGGCGGGAGCGGCTCCGCCGGCGGCGGCGGCGGGGGCGGCAGCGGCGGCCTTCACGCCGAACTTCTCCTCGGCGAGCTTGACGAACTCGGCGGCCTCGAGGACGGTCAGCTGACCGACGGCCTCGACGAGCTGCGCGGGCGACAACTTGGTGGTAGACATTTCGTTTTCTCCTTTTTCTGACAGCGCCTTATGCGAAGGCTTTATCCCCTCTCGGGGACTGCCGACTGCTTTTGTTACGCGGCAGCCGCGCCAGATTCTTTAAGCTTGTTCTCGAGTGCTTTCACGACCAAAACCGCGTCCCGCGTCGGGGCCTGGGCGATCGCGACGGGCTGGCTGACCAGCGCGTACACGAGGCCGACGACCTTGCCCATGAGCTCCTGCTTCGAGGGCAGCTTGGACAGCTTGTCGCAGTCGGCGGGCGTCATCCACTTCTGGGAGACGAAGCCGGCGCGGACCTTGAGCTGGGGGAACTTTTTGCCGAGGGTCGCGAGGACCTTCGCGGGCGAGACGGGATCGTCGTTGTCCGCCACGATCAGGCCGACCGGGCCCTTGAGCATCTTCGCGTCGACGCCGTCGATGCCGGCGTTCTTGAGCGCGTACTTGATCAGCGAGCTCTTGACGACGGCGTGGCGGCACTTCAGGGGCTTGAGCTGCATGCGGAGCTCGTCGAGCTCCACGAACTTCATGCCCTGAAACTCGGTGAAAAAGAGATGGGGCGCCGCCTTGAGCTTCTCGGCGAGCACCTTCGACGACTCGATCTTCTGCTGCTTCGTGAGTTTCATCTAAAATTCCTCTGGCTACTTAAATCTGAGTTCCAACCCGCCGCCGTAGTGAAGCCCATCGACGAACGAAGCCTCTCCGAAGAAGGCGATGCGATCCTCGGCGGGAACCCTGAGGCCCAAGAACGGCGTTCCCGTGTCCTTCTGCCCGCCGGAGTGGCCGCCGCCGGCGAGATCCTTCAGATCGGCCTGGACTCTCGTCCATTTCACGCCGCCGTAAGGCTCGAGCTTCCAGTTCGAGTCGATCTCGAACAGGTGGCTCGTCTCGACGGCGACCTGATACGTCATCAGCTCCAAACGCTGGCTGAAACCGTTATTGATGCCCGGAGTCCCCCCCGGGGTGATGCGATTGAAATTGTAATGCGATCTCGTGATGTTGAGATCCAGCGCGATCGCCGGGTTGACGATCGTATCGGGGACGATTGAGGCTTTGAGGCCCGCGCCATAGATGATGCCGAGCTTGTCGCCCGAAATGGTGTTTTCCGCGGTGGTCGAGGGGACCTTGATGCTGTAGTCTCCCGTGCCGACGTGCGCGTACAACTGGAAGCGTTCCGCGGCCTGCCAGGCTATCTTGAACATGCCGGCGCCGCCCGAGCCTTTCGCCTCGATGTCCGCCGAGCTATTGCATGGGAACGCCACGCCGCCGTTGGGCGGTGCCGCGGTGCAAACGCCTGAATTGCTGACCGAGAAATTGAGGTCCTGGTCAGCGACGCCCTGGTAGTAAGCCAGGAATTTCAAAGAGCCTCTCGACGACTGGCGCGCGGTCAAGCCCGAGATCTGCGCCGCGGCCGGAAGGGCCGCGAACGCCATGACCATGGACAAGATCGCGCGACGGACTGCGAGACTGTTCTTCACGAGATGATTCAAGAGGTTGATGAGACCGGCGACGACCTACTCTCCCAACGCCGAGTTGGGCGTTAGTACCATCGGCCCTGGCAGGCTTAACGGCCGTGTTCGGAATGGGAACGGGTGTATCCCTGCCGGAAATATCACCGATCTCACAAACCTCTTGAATCTTTGGCCCCTTGCGGAGCCGGCGGGAGTCTGGTTGAACGACGCATAGCGACGCCATCACCCCGGTTTCCATTCGGGATGAACTCCATGTGCATTATAGCAAATTAAGTCGAGTGAAAGTAAACAATCTTCACACGGGGGAAGGCCTTATGCCCTCCCGCCTGATCGAAGAATACGGCCAAGACTCTCGGACGATTAGTACTGCTTCGCTTAAGACCTCGCGGCCCTTACACTCGCAGCCTATCAAGCAGGTAGTCTTCCTGCGTCCTTCGGGGGTCTTGCGACCCGGGAAACCTTATCTTGAGGAGGGTTTCACGCTTAGATGCTTTCAGCGTTTATCCCTTCCGAACACCGCTACCCAGCGATACCCCTGGCGGGATAACTGGCATACAGGCGGTTCGTCCATCCCGGTCCTCTCGTACTAGGGACAGCTCCTCTCAAGTTTCCTAACGCGCATGGTAGATAGAGACCGTACTGTCTCACGACGTACTGAACCCAGCTCACGTACCGCTTTAATGGGCGAACAGCCCAACCCTTCCCACCTGCTCCAGCGGGAGGATGCGATGAGCCGACATCGAGGTGCCAAACCTGGTCGTCGATGTGAACTCTTGGACCAGATCAGCCTGTTATCCCCGGGGTAGCTTTTATCCGTTGAGCGATGGCCCTCCCACGAGGTACCACCGGATCACTTTGTCCGACTTTCGTCCCTGCCCGGCTTGTAGGCCTTGCAGTCAAGCTCGCTTCTGCCAATGCACTCTTTGGGCGATTACTATGCGCCCTGAGCGAACCTTGGAACGCCTCCGTTACCGTTTAGGAGGCGACCGCCCCAGTCAAACTGCCCGCCTGTCACGGTCCCTAGGCCGGATTACGGCCGTAGGTTAGTGTCACAGATTCGATAGGCTGGTATTTCACATTGCGCCTCAACAAGGGCCACAACCCCTGCATCAAAGGCTCCCAGCTATTCTACGCAATTAAATCCATAACACAATGACAAGTTACAGTAAAGCTCCACGGGGTCTTTTCGTCTAACCACGCGTAACGAGCGTCTTCACTCGTACCACAATTTCGCCGAGCACTTGGTTGAGACAGCGGCATCTTTGTTACTCCATTCGTGCAGGTCGGAACTTACCCGACAAGGAATTTCGCTACCTTAGGACGGTTATAGTTACCGCCGCCGTTTACTGGGGCTTGAGTTCGTAGCTTCGCCTTGCGGCTAACCACTCCCCTTGACCTTCCAGCACCGGGCAGGAGTCAGACCCTATACATCATCTTGCGATTTCAGCAGAGTCCTGTGTTTTTGTTAAACAGTCACGATGCCCCTTTCACTGCGGCTGCTTGAGTTAACAAGCAGCATCCCTTCTTCCGAAGTTACGGGATAATTTTGCCTAGTTCCTTAACCAAGTCTCACTCGCGCGCCTTAGGATTTTCACCCCACCCACCTGTGTCGGTTTACGGTACGGGCAGATTCTGGACAGTATACGCGGGTTTTCTTGGCAGCGTAGTTGGGAGACTTCGCTCCGGTCGCCCGGAGCTCGCATTCATGTTTCAGGTTAACGCCCCTCCGTACTTTACTAGAGGAACACCCCTACGCATTTAGCCCGCCATCCATCGGACGGGATCCCTTACCTTTCTGCGTCACCGCTTACACTGACGTCCAAAACCTGGTTCCGGAATTTTAACCGGATGTCCATCGCCTACGCTTTTCAGCCTCGGCTTAGGCCCGACTAACCCTGAACTGACGAACATTGTTCTAGGAAACCTTAGGTTTTCGGCGACAATGATTCTCACATTGTTTCTCGCTACTTATCCCGACATCCTCACTTCTTGGCGCTCCAGCACTCCTCACGGTATGCCTTCACTGCGCCAGGAACGCTCTCCTACCCCGCTACAGATCCCGGAGGACCTGCAGCAGACGCGATTGCGGTGGTATGCTTGAGCCCCGTGTCATTTTCCGCGCAGATTCGCTAGACCAGTGAGCTGTTACGCACTCTTTAAAGGGTGGCTGCTTCTAAGCCAACCTCCTGGCTGTTTATGCAAATCCACAGCGTTTTCCACTTAGCATACACTTTGGGACCTAGATCGACGTTCTGGGTTGTTCCCCTCTTGCACGTGGAGCTTATCCCCCACGAACTGACTGCCCGCTAGTACACCACGGTATTCGGAGTTTGACAGACTTCGCAAAGAGGGTTGCTCTCGCTACATCTACCAGTGCTCTACCCCCGTGATTTAACGGCGGACGCTAGCCCTAAAGCTATTTCGGAGAGAACCAGCTATCACCAAGTTCGATTAGCCTTTCACCCCTAACCACAGCTCATGTAGAAACTTTTCAACGTTTAACACTCCGAGCCTCCAGTGGATTTTACTCCACCTTCACTCTGGCCATGGTTAGATCACTTGGCTTCGGGTCTAATGAATGGAACTGACGCCCTTTCAGACTCGCTTTCGCTACGGCTGCGGAGCACGCTTTCACGGGCCCCTTAACCTCGCTCCACTCATTAACTCGCCGGGTCATTCTTCAACAGGCACCTACTCATCCATTATACGCCGAAGCGTATCATAGGACTCGTAGAGCTTGTATGTGTGCGGTTTCAGGTTCTTTTTCACTCCCCATCAGGGGTTCTTTTCGCCTTTCCCTCGCGGTACTGGTTCACTATCGGTCGTTAGAGAGTATTTAGCCTTGGAGGGTGGTCCCCCCGGATTCCCACGGGATTTCACGTGTCCCGTGGTACTTAGGAACTCGTCAGGAGTCGTCTAGATTTCGGATACGGGGCTGTCACCCGCTATGGCCGGCCTTTCCAGGACCGTTCTCCTATCCGACGTTTGGTAACTCCCCGGTTCTACACCGGACGAGCCCTGCAACCCCGACACGGCATGCCGCATCGGTTTGGGCTATTCCCCGTTCGCTCGCCACTACTAGGGGAATCTCTGTTGATTTCTTTTCCTGCGGGTACTGAGATGTTTCACTTCCCCGCGTTGTCTTGAGAACGCTATCTCCCGACCTGACGGCCGGGCCTTTACGTCCACATGTCCAGTCTTTCGACTGGACCGGTTTCCCGATTCGGAGATCCTCGGATCAAAGCCTGTTAGCGGCTCCCCGGGGCTTATCGCAGCTAGCCACGTCCTTCATAGACTTCTAACGCCTAGGCATCCACCACACACACTTTTTATCTTGACCATATTCTTCTATCGCACAAGGCTTTGGTCAATACGAAACCTTGTGCGTGTAAGACGCTTACTTAACTCGTTACTTAATTTGCTTTTTTCTCCGCTCGGCTCCGAGCCACGCCCCGTCAGGGGCTTGTCGTGGCTGCGTGCGTTCGCAGATCCGGATGAGTTGTCAAAGAAAATCGGTTTTTGTCTTAGTGAAGACACGCGGCGCGCCTTTCGGCGCGATGTGGACCCTGCCGGGATTGAACCGGCGACCTCCTGCTTGCAAAGCAGGCGCTCTCCCAGCTGAGCTAAGGGCCCAAACAAAAAATTGGGCCCGGGAGGTTTCGAACCTCCGACCCCACGCTTATCAAGCGTGTGCTCTACCCCTGAGCTACGAGCCCGGCGGTGCACTAAGACGATACAATTACGGTTTTGCAAGCCAATGAGCGCCCCACAACGTTTCTCGAAAACGGCCCGCGTCTTGCGACGCGTCTATCGAGCCGTTAAGGGTTCGACCTATCAGCTCCTCGACGAATCGAGGAAATGAATGGAAAGGAGGTGATCCAGCCGCACGTTCCCGTACGGCTACCTTGTTACGACTTCACCCCAATCACCAATCACAATTTCATTACCGGCAAGCGGTAATTTCGGTTGCAATGGGCTTTCGTGGTGTGACGGGCGGTGTGTACAAGGCCCGGGAACGTATTCACCGCTGCCTGCTGATCAGCGATTACTAGCGATTCCACCTTCACGGGGGCGAGTTGCAGCCCCCGATCCGAACTGAGGCGTACTTTGAGGATTTGCTCCACCTTGCGGTTTCGCTTCCCACTGGGTACGCCATTGTAGCACGTGTGGAGCCCTGGACATAAAGGCCATGAGGACTTGACGTCATCCCCACCTTCCTCCACGTTATCCGCGGCAGTCTCCTGAGAGTCCTCCCTTGCGGGTAGCAACACAGGATAGGGGTTGCGCTCGTTGCGGGACTTAACCCAACATCTCACGACACGAGCTGACGACAGCCATGCAGCACCTCGGCTGGCTCCCTTGCGGGTCGCCCAATCTTTCAATCGGACTACTACCAGTCGTTCGAGCCCAGGTAAGGTTCTTCGCGTAGCGTCGAATTAAACCACATGCTCCACCGCTTGTGCGGGCCCCCGTCAATTCCTTTGAGTTTTAACCTTGCGGCCGTACTCCCCAGGCGGGTCACTTAAAGCGTTAGCGACGACACGGAAGGGGTCGATACCTCCCACATCTAGTGACCATCGTTTACAGCTGGGACTACCAGGGTATCTAATCCTGTTTGCTCCCCCAGCTTTCGAGTCTTAGCGTCAGTAAAGGCCCAGGCAGCTGCTTTCGCCATAGGTGTTCCTCCCGATATCTACGCATTTCACCGCTACACCGGGAATTCCGCTGCCCCCTACCCCACTCGAGGCGACCAGTATCCGATGCGACTCCAAGTTAAGCCTGGAGATTTAACATCGGACTTAATCGTCCGCCTACACTCGCTTTACGCCTAGTAATTCCGAATAACGCTTGCCACCTATGTCTTACCGCGGCTGCTGGCACATAGTTAGCCGTGGCTTATTCACATGGTACCGTCGAGGCATTGCTGCCATTCTTCCCATGTAAAAGAGGTTTACGATCCGAAGACCTTCGTCCCTCACGCAGAGTTGCTGGATCAGGCTTTCGCCCATTGTCCAAAATTCCCCACTGCTGCCTCCCGTAGGAGTATGGCCCGTGTCTCAGTGCCATCGTGCCCGTCCGCCCTTTCAGGCCGGGTACCCGTCGTAGCCTTGGTGGTCTATTACACCGCCAACTAGCTGATGGGCCGCAAACTCCTCCAAGAACGATCCTTGCGGATCTCTCCTCCCTCGAAGATGCCTTCAAGGGAGAGTACGGCGTATTAGCCAGCCTTTCGATTGGTTATTCGCCATTCAAGGGTAGATTGTTTACGTGTTACTCACTCGTCTGCCGCTAGACTAGTATTGCTACTAGTCTCGCTCGACTTGCATGTGTTATGCACTCTGCCAGCGTTAATTCTGAGCCAGGATCAAACTCTCCATTTAAATTTGGGCGTTTTGGCGGGGGTAAGACCCTCGCTACTTCCGCTTGCATCAAAAATGAAGAAGAATTGACTCTTCTTTGCTCTTGTAGGATTGCGACGTCGATGCTCTGATGCCGCAATCCAACACACCTAATAATTCCTTACGCCCTCTTTTCCGGGGGGAAAAGTAGGGCGCCCATTCGCTTGCAAAAACCGAATTGTCAAAGAACAAAAAATGTTTCCTGGCCTCATGTTTCTTCCCATGAAGCCGGGGGCAATTTTATCTTGCCACTTGGCCGCGTTTTGAGGCGCTGCCGGAGTGATGAAATATTAGCACAACATTCCGCGCGTGTCAACATCTGTTTTGAAATATTTTTTTCCGCGCCGCGCGCGGATCGTTTTTCTCGTCGAGAAACGCGCTTCCGGCGGAATCAAAAATATTTTTATTTTGTCGCGCGGCGCGCGGAAGCCGGCGCGGAATATTTTCGATTTTCGCGCGCGCGCCGTTTTTCGCGCGCTGGATCCCGGCCTGTTTTCGGCGAAAGGAGCGAGATGACAAGGAGTGCCGAAAAATTCGATGGTTTTTCGCTTATCCGACACTCGATGATAATAGATGGACTTCAACGCCGCCAGAAAACCAGTGGCCGCTACGGAACGAGCGAAATGTCGGGTCGCGGCGATAATTTGAGCGTGGAGAGGTCGTACGCGGGCAGGATCACGAGCCGCGGCGCGGCCTCGGAGGCCAGCTTCATGGCCCGGGCGTTCCACATGAAGCTGGAGATGTCCACCACGAACTTCTTGTCCGGCAGGGCGTCATCGAAGACGTTGTCGTACACGAAGGCCCCGGGTCCGGTCAGGAGCAAGGACCCCGAATCCTGGTTCACCCAGGCCCCCAGGCCGCCGGCCGCCCCCCCATCCAGGTCGATCAAAATGACCGTCCCGTCCTTGAAGAGGTCGATGCCGTGGTCAAAGGTCCCATAAGGGGGCGCTTGCGAGAAATCCTGTAATTTCAACCGTTCTTCCGGGATGAAGGCCCGGGGGTCGGGCATGTCCCGCTCCAAGGCCCGCCGTTTCGGGTTGGTCCAGGCCTGGGACGATAGGATGATGGTCGCGTTGGGGAAGGCCCCGGCTCGCCCGGCCCACTCCGGGGCCAGGTCGGGCAGGATGACCGTCTTCACGTCCTCGGTCTTGATCCCCCGCGCCTCCAGTCGAGACACGATGTCCCGGCCCGGTTTTTCCTTGAAAGGAGAAAGGGCGGAGCCCTTGAGACGCCGGGCGCCCAGTCCTCCCATGTCCTCGGGCAGGCCCGCGCCGAACAGCACCGCGCCCTCCTTCGGATGACGGATCAGGACGGCGGTCAACGGCGGAGTGAGCCGCGCCTCGGGGCTCTTCAGCTCGGACAGGAGATTCCCGCGGACCTTGCCTTCGCCGATGACGAAGATCTCGACGCGCAGACCGTCGACTTTGCGGCGCGCGATCAGCATGGAGCCGAAGGTCGCGGAGGCCGGGCGCGACGCGCGCAGCGTCGGACGCGCCTTCGGCGGGGGCGGCAGGCCGGCGGGCTCGAGGCCGATCTCCGCGCAGCCCGCGAAAGCCAGCGCGAGCGCGGGGAGGAGGCGCCTCAACGCGCTTCCTTCACCGTGAGGTTCCACAGGACCTCGCCGTCCGTCGAGCTCGCCACGGCCTCGGCGAAGGTCAGGTGCTCGATCATCTCGTCGACGGCCTCGGCCGTGGCCGGAGCCGACGCGAACGCGGCCTTGCTCCCGGCCCTCTCCCTCGTCAGACGCGCGAGCTTCTCGCGGACCTCGTCGAGCGGGACAGGCGCGGCGTGCGGGCGCACCGCCGGATCGGCGGCCTTCCCGAGCTTGCGCATCTCCTGCAGAAGGGCCTTCGCGCTCTTCTGCGGGACGATGAAGGAGAGCTGCTGCTCGGTCGAGGAGCCGGCGAACAGCGCCAGCGGCTGGGTCAGGCGCCCGCCGCTCTTCTCGACGGCGGCGACGACCTTCGGAAGAGCGGCGTCGAGCTTCTTCACCGCAAGGTCGCCGCTCCAGGTCTCGCGATACGGCGACTGCGAGTAGGTCTTAAGCCAGTACGGCTTACCGTGCGGGACCGGCGCGGCGACGGCGGCGGCGGCGGCGGCGGCGAGGAAAACAAGCGCGAGCGTTTTCATCCGCCGATTCTAACATTCCTGGGCTACGCGTCCACCTCGAACGCGGCGATGGGCTTGGCTTTTCCTTTGACCTGCACGACCCGGCGCCGCGCCTTCGGCCGGCGGCGCAGCCGGCGCCACGCGGCGCCCGCCACGAGGACCTTTCCGGGAGCCGCGTTGGATTCCATGCGCTGCGCCAGGTTGACCGCGTCGCCGATGTAGGTGTACTCCCGCCGGTCCCGGGCGCCGACGTTGGCGCGCACGGCCCTTCCCCAGTTGATCCCCACGCGCACGTCGAAGGGGCTCCCCTCGCGGCGGCGCTCGGCGACGAGGGCCAGCACCTCCCGGGCCGCCGTCAGCGCCGCGTCCGCGCTCGGGAAGGCGGCGAAGATGCAGTCGCCGATGAACTTGTCCACGTCGCCGCCGTGCTCGTAGATCAACTCGGTCGCGGGCTCGAAGATGCAGTTGAGCTCGCGCACGACCTCGGCGGGACTGTGGCCCTCGCTGAACGAGGTGAAGCCCTTCACGTCCATGAACAGGAACGCGCCGGTGAAGGAGCCGTCGGGGACCTCGTACTCGCCGCGAGCCGCGAGCCGGCCCGCCTCGGCCCATATGCCGTGCGGGGTGTAGCGCCGGATGACCTCGCTCTGCCGCCGCAGCTTCTCGCCGTCCTCGTACGACTTGCGGCTGAGGTTGGCGAGTATGCTCTCCGTGCGGTCGAGGGTGGTCTCGCTGCGCTCGAGCGCGGCGCGCAGGTCCTCGGCCTCCGCCGCCGACGGGCGCTTGGGCAGCGCGCGCGGGCGCGAGCGCGGCGGCGCGGCCAGCGCCAGCAAGGTGGCGGTCGTCGTGTGGAAGCCGGAGCAGGAGGACGCCGGAGCGGCGGCGGCGTCGTAGCGCGCGACGGCGGGGACGATCTCGCCGCCGGAGTAATAGCCGAACACGGGCGTGCCGCGGCCGAACACCGACCGCACCTCCTCGAGCTCGCGGCCCAGGCGGCTGTTCAGGATGGCGCCGCGGCTGCAGCAGCTGACGAAGAACACCAGGTCCGCCGGGCGGCCGAGAGCCTCGAGGCAGCGCTGCGCCGCCGTCCGCGCGCCGGCCAGCAGGCCGTGGCGGCTGGCCAAGGTGAGGCGCGCGCGGCGCCCTTGAAGCTCCTCGACCGGGAAAAGCTCCACCGATCTCCCGCGCGTGTCCACCGACACCGGCATCTTGAAGACGCTCCGCCCGTCGGGAGACTCGACGGCGAAGCCGAAGCGCTGGATCATCAGCGAGAAGAAGTCCCGGTCGCGCACGTCGCCGAGCAGGCGGCGGTAGTAGTCCAGCACCGGGACGCCGTCCACCTCGTAGACGCGTCCGCCCGAGGAGCGAGTGATCGTGAACGGGGGGCCGACCGGATCCCAGCCGTGCTCGAAGGCGAACGCCGCGTCGGCCCCGCCGGGCAGGGAGAACAGCGCCGCGCGGGCGGCGCCGCGCGTGAGGCGCTCGCCGTACTGGTAGTTGGTCCAGAAATCCGGATGCCCCATGCCCAGGTCGTAGTCGCCGCAGGTCATCCCGCCGAACACCGGCACGGGACCCAAAGTCCGGCGCATCTCCGCCAGGGATTCCCGGTCGCGGCCGGTGGCCACCGAGCCGAAGTACAGGGCGAGCGGACGGTCCAGGCTCCCCCCGCCGAGGCCCTTCGCCAACGACGCGCCGGTGCGCGCCGGCGCGCCGACGGACGCCTGCGCGAACCTCACGGGCGCGCCGCCGAGGTCCAAGGACAGGACGGCCACGGTCCCGTTGGTCACGCCCGCGTTGGTGACCTCCTTGTACGAGGACCCGCCGAGAAGGCGCCGCCCGTCGACCTCGCCGGCCAGGACGCGCTGCACCGCCTTCTGGTCGAGGTGGATCGAGCCGAAGGCGATCGTCAGGTCCGGGCGCCGCACCGACCGCCTCGCCGCGCGCAGGGCTTCCCGCGCGGCCTGCTCGCCGTCGGGGCCGCGGCCGAGCCCGATCCCGAAGCGGAGCATGCGCCTACTTCTCGACGGGTCCGCCCGCCTCGTTCCAGCTCCGCCAGCCGCCGTCCATGGAGACCACGTTCTGGTAGCCCATCTTCTGGAGGTTGTCGGCGGACAGCGCGGAGCGGAACCCCCCTCCGCAATAGAGGATGACCTCGGCGGTCTTGTCGGGGATCGTCGCCTCGACGTCGCGCTCGATGACGCCCTTGCCGAGGTGGATCGCGCCGGCGATCCGGCCCTTGGCCCACTCGTTGTCCTCGCGCGTGTCGACGAGCAGCAGCTTTTCGCCCTTCTTCACGCGGGCGAGCACGGTCGGCACGTCGGTCTGCTTCACGCGGGACTTCGCGTCATCGACGATCTTCAGGAAGGCGGGAGAGTGGCTCATGCCACCGTTCTACAAAATCTGCGTCAGGGGCGCGAGAGGGAACGGGCGCGGCGGGCGATGCCGCGCGCGTAGGCGCGGAAGGCGGCGCGGACCTCGGGCGTCTTGAGGCGCGCGAGGTCGCGCTCGATCCAGCCCCGGTTGATGGCTCCGTCGACGAGGCCGCGCTCGAGCGGCTCCAGGTCCTCGCGGCGATGCGCGGCGATCGCCTCCGCGGACATCCCGTTCGCCTTCATGCTCTCAAGCACGCGCTCGAGCGCCGTGATCTTCTTGCGCGTCTGCGCCTCGGACTTCTTCGCCTTCGCGAGGTTCTTCTCCAGCTTCTCGACGTAAGCATCCATCGTCGAGCCGTACAGCGGGATGTTGTTCTTGTACTGCTCGCCCAGCCACTTCACGAAGCCGGGGAAATCCTTCAGGAGGCGCCTGCGCGCGTCGCGGGCGAAGGTGCCTGCGTCGGGCTCGATCCCGAGCTCGGACCACACGCGCGACTCGACGGTGTACGACTCGATCTCAAGCTCGAGCGCATCGGCGGGCAGCTCGAGGCCGCGCTGGAGCACGTGCTGGAGTTCGTGCGCCAGGATGGGCGCGCTCTGGTACGGATCGCGCTTGAGGTGGCCGGAGTCCATGATCAGGAGATCGGAGTCGTAGCGGAACTCGCCGTTGTTGCCGATGGGCTTCACGTCGAGCAGGATGGGGACGCCGCGGCGCCGGGCGAGTGCGTCGACGTCGCGCAGGACGCGGCGGCCGGTGCGCGTGATCGCGAGCAGGTCGACGACGGATTTGAGCCAGGCCTCATGCTCGGGGCGGGCCATGCGGAGGCCGGAGCCGAGGGGGGCGGGCGCGGGGGGCTGATCCGCCTTCGGCGGATCGACGGGAACCGGCGCGGGCGCGGCCCCGTCGTAGAGCGTGCCGAGGGCCGGAGTCTCGGGGGCGAGCGCGGACTGCAGCGCGGGCAACGCGGCCGTCGGCCGCGCAGGCTTGGGTTCAGCCGCCGACGCGGCGGAAACCGGCGCGACGGACGGCGCGGCGACCAAGGCGGGAGCGAGTGAAATCGAGGGGGCGCTCATTGAAGGAACCGCGGCAAAAGGCGCGAACGACGGATGCGTCGCGGGCGCGAGCGGAGCATTCAAGACGGGGACCGGCGCCGACGGGAGAGCGGCCCCCATGGGCGCGACGCGGACCTGCGCGAAAGACGGCGACGCGCAGCATGCGGCGATGAGCGCGAGTCGTATCACGAAAGGGAATATAGGAAACCGGAGTGGATGCTAAGCGGGCCTTTAGGCCTATGCCGGCAGGCGTAAAGGACCTATGCGAGAATTCGGCGGCTGATCCCGGAATCAGCCGTTATTCGCAGATGTGGCAGACGCCGAGGCCGTCGACGCTCGTCGGCTTGTCGCGCTCGGCGTTGACCATGCACAGGAAGCCGAAGGGCTCGGCCGCGTCCGCGGGGCAGCGGAACTGGTGGGGATCGGAGGGAGAGACGTAGACCACGTCGCCGACGCCGACGGTCCAGATGTAGCAGCCGGCCTGGGCTTCGCCCTTGCCTCGCATCGGGATGACGACGTGCTCGTGCTCGTGCTTCTCGAGCGTCGAGAAGCCGCCGGGCGCGATCTCGAAGTAGCGCACATGAAAACGCGGCGTTTCGCCGCGTTTTCCGACGAGCTCTCGCCGAGAGATCCCTTTATACTCGGCCGTGTCGGTCTTGTACGGCTCGAGCGGCACGTCCTTCCACTCGAACTTGCCCGGCACGCGCCGGATCACCTTCGAGTGGTTGCCCTGGATGGGCGGGGGCGGCGCCTTGAGGCCGCCGCGCGTCTTGAGCCCCTCGTCCTTCCTCACGGCCCTAGGGTTCCGGGTTGCGAGGCGGCGGCGACTTCGCGCGGCGCGACACGCGCACGCGCACCTGCGCGCGGCGGATCGCCGCTTCCATCGCGGCGAGCTGCATCGGATCGAGGCCGGCGTGCACGACCGCCTTCGCCTTTTCGAGCGCCTGGTGCGCGCGCTCCGCGTCGATCTGGCTCGCGTCCTCGGCCGTCTCGGCGAACAGCGACACCGTGTCGTTCTTGATCTCCGCGAAGCCGCCGGAGACCGCGAAGTGCTTGACCTCGTCCTTGACCGTGACGCGCACCTCGCCCGCGGCGAGCTTGACCAGGAACGACTGGTGGCCGGGCAGGACGCCCATCTCACCGTTGTACGCCGGCAGGACGACGAAGTCCGCGGGAGCGGACCACGCCACCTTCTCCGGCGTCACGAGCTCGAGCGTCAGGTGCTTGTCGGACATGAGATCCTCGGTGTTACTTCAGCGCCTCGGCGTTGGCGACGGCCTCGTCGATGCCGCCGCACATGTAGAAGGCCTGCTCGGGCAGCGCGTCGTACTTGCCCTCGATAAGCCCCTTGAAGCTCTGGATGGTGTCCTTGAGCTTGACGTACTTGCCCGCGCGGCCGGTGAACTGCTGGGCCACGAAGAAGGGCTGGGACAGGAACTTCTGGATCTTGCGGGCGCGGGACACGACCAGCTTGTCGTCCTCGGACAGCTCG
This sequence comes from Elusimicrobiota bacterium, assembly GCA_016182905.1. Classification (NCBI taxonomy): domain Bacteria; kingdom Pseudomonadati; phylum Elusimicrobiota; species Elusimicrobiota bacterium. The sequence goes on along the minus strand of JACPFR010000014.1, from coordinate 96,998 downwards.
TCGATGCCGAGGATGGCGATGATGTCCTGGAGCTCGCGGTAGCGCTGCAGGACCTTCTGCACGCCGCGGGCCACGTCGTAGTGCTCGGCGCCGACGATGTTCGGGTCCAGGATGCGGGAGGTGGACTCGAGCGGGTCGACCGACGGGAAGATGCCGAGCTCGGCGATCTGACGCGACAAGACGGTCGTCGCGTCCAGGTGGGTGAACGTGTTGGCGACGCCGGGGTCGGTCAGGTCGTCGGCGGGGACGTAGACGGCCTGGATCGACGTGATCGAGCCCTTGTTCGTGGAGGTGATGCGCTCCTGCAGGGCGCCGATCTCGGTCGTCAAAGTGGGCTGGTAGCCGACGGCCGACGGCATGCGGCCGAGCAGCGCCGAGACCTCGGCGCCGGCAAGGACGTAGCGGAACACGTTGTCGATGAAGAGCAGGACGTCCTGGCCTTCCGCGTCGCGGAAGTGCTCGGCCTGCGTCAGCGCGGTGAGGCCGACGCGGGCGCGGGCCCCGGGCGGCTCGTTCATCTGGCCGAACACCAGCACGGTCTTGGAGAGGACGGGCGCGCCGTCGGACAGCTTGGCCTCCTCCATCTCGCGGTAGAGGTCGTTGCCCTCGCGCGAGCGCTCGCCTACGCCGCCGAACACGGACACGCCGCCGTGCTCCTTGGCGACGTTGTTGATCAACTCGAGGATGGTGACGGTCTTGCCGACGCCGGCGCCGCCGAACAGGCCGACCTTGCCGCCTTTCATGTACGGCGCCAGCAGGTCGACGACCTTGATGCCGGTCTCGAAGATCTGGGGCTTGGTGACGAGCTCGGTCAGCTTCGGCGCCTCGCGGTGGATCGGCAGGTGCGTCGCCGACTTGATCGGCTCCTTGTTGTCCTTGGCCTCGCCGAGGACGTTCATCAGGCGGCCGAGGCAGGCCTTGCCGACGGGCACCGAGATCGGCGCGCCGGTGTCCTCGACGGCGGTGCCGCGCGTCAGGCCCTCGGTCGCGGCCATCGCGATCGTGCGCACGATGTTGTCGCCGAGGTGGCTGGCGACCTCGACGGTCAAGGTGGCGCCGGTGCCGTTCTCGCCGGGCATCTTGATCTTGAGCGCGTTGTAGTTCGCCGGGAGCTTCCCGGACGGGAACTCCACGTCGACGACGGGGCCGATGACTTGGACGATTTTGCCGATGTTCATGTTATCGCTCTCTCAGTTGGTCGTGGTCGGGGCGAGCCCGATCTTGTGAAATCGAACGCCGTAGCGGCGCTGTCCGCCGACGGGGCCGAGGACGCTGCGGACCTCGCCGCGGATCTGAAGGTCCGTGTTCAGGCGCAGGTGGAGCGTCATGCCCTTCTCGAGCTCCGCGTCGGTGCGGAAGGTCATGCCGCCCTCGGAGAGGTCGGTGATCGTCGCGCGGCACTTCGCCGCGGCGGGGCCCTGCATGCTGACGTCGAAGGTGGCGCCGACCGCGGTGCGCGGGTGACGTCTCTGTTCCGATCCGGTCTTCTGGGTCAAAGGGTTCTCCATGATTAAGCGGCCAGGGCCTCGGCCCCGCCGACGAGCTCCGCGATCTCCTTCGTGATCATCGCCTGGCGAGTGCGGTTCGCGTCCAGGACGTATCCCTCGCGCATCTCCTTCGCGTTCTTCGACGCCGAGTCCATCGCGTTCATGCGCGACGCGAGCTCGGCGGCCTGGGACTCGAGGAGGATGCGGTAGAACTGGGCCTTGATGTGGCGAGGCAGCAGCTCGGCCAGGAGCGCCTGGCGGCCGGGCTCGAAGCCGTAGTCCGGAAGCGGGGCGGCTTCGCCGCCCGCCTCGGGCGCGGCCTCGGGGACCGGGATCGGCAGCAGCGCGGCGGTCAGCAGGCGCTGGGTCGCGACGGACTTGAACTCGTTGTAGAGGACGGTCACCGAGGCGACGCCCTTGTTGAGATACGCGTCGATGACGGCCTGGCCGGCCAGCTCGGCGTGGGCGAAGGTGATCTTCGGGAACACGCCGACGAGCTCGGAGACCATCTCGATCTCCTGGCCCTTGAGGCGCGCCACGAGGTCGCGGCCCTTGCGGCCGATCGCGACGCAGTAGACCTTGCGGCCGCGGCGCTGGCGGAACCATTCGAGCGCGGCGCGGATCACGTTCGAATTGAACGCGCCGCACAGGCCCTTGTCGCCGGTGACGAGGACGAGCAGCTCCGCGCCGTCGGGACGCTTATCGAAGAAGGGGTGGATCTGGACGGCCTGCTTGGCGGCGAGGTCCGCGCGGACCTCGAGCAAAGCGAGCTCCCGGACCATGCGCTCCATCTTGGAGGCGAACGGGCGGGCGGCCAGGATCGCGAGCTGCGACTTGCGCATGCGCGCCGCCGCGACCATCTTCATGGCCTTCGTGATCTGCTCGGTGGACTTGGTCGACTTGATCTTGCTGCGAAGTTCTCTGAGGGAAGCCATTGGTCAGACTCCGACGGCGATTTTCCGTCCGCCGATGTAATCCGGGATCGCGCGCTCGACGGTCCACTGCGCGCGGAAGCCGAAGGCCTTCTGCGCTTTCGCGGGATCGCCGAGCGTCTCGTTCTGGTAGAAGCTGTAGGGGTTCTTGATGTACTCGGGCTGCAGGCTCGTGCCGAGCGTGGAGTTGAGCGCGGCCACGATGCCGTTGAAATCGGTCTTGCGCGCGGTGCAGGCGTTGTACGCGCCCGGGGCCGCCTTCTCGAACGCGCGGATGTTCGCGTCGACGACGTCCTTGACGTAGATGAAGTCGCGGTACTGCTCGCCCATCTCGAAGATGCGCGGGCGGCGGCCGGCCTTCATCTGCAGGGCCAGCTGCCAGATCATGCTCGCGGACTTGTTCTTGTGGGACTCGCGCGGGCCGAACACGTTGAAGTAGCGCAGGCCGACGGCCTTCACGCCCTTGGCGTTGGCGGCGACGGTCTCCATGACGCACTTGGAGAAGCCGTAGACGTTCATCGGCCGAAGCTCGGCGTCCTCGCGCTGCGGCACCGGCGCGTCGCCGTAGGTGCCGGCCGAGGAGGCATACACGACTTTCTTTACTTTGGATTTGGCGGCCCAGCCGAGGAGGTCGCGGAAGGACTCGACATTGACCTTCATCATCAGCGCCTGATCCATGACCGTGGTATCGGAGATGGCGGCCTGATGAAAAACGGCGTCGATCTTCCCGACGCGCGGCGCCCAGTAGGCGGTGTTCCCGAAATCGGCGGCGACGACGTCGCCGGGAAAGCCGCGGAGGTTCTCGAACGTGCCGGCGGAGAAATCGTCGAGCGCGACGACCTGCCAGCCGCGCGCGGCCAGCTCCCAGCACAGGTTGGAGCCGATGAAGCCGGCGGCGCCGGTGACAAGCGCGCGATAACGCGCGCGGGTGCCGCCTCCGGTCGCCGTCGGGATGCGGCCGAGGGCGCGGGGGCTCACTTCTTCCTCCGCAGGACGATGTCCTGGAGCTCCATGACGGGAGCCAGGACGCAGTCGTTGAGGGCCTTGAGGCGCTTGGCGTCGGGCCTCTTGATGCCGGGCATCTCGACGGCCCCGGCGTAGTGGTTGACGAGGGTGGCGCAGACCTCGTGGTCCCAGGCGGTGAGGCCGCCCGCGGCCTTGAGGTCGTCCATCAGCTTGCCCGTGTAGCGCTTCATCGCCTTCGGGTCGCGCGCGATGAGGTCCGCGAACGCGCGCGGCGCGTTCTTGTCGCCGACGTAGGTGAACACGCCGCCGAGCTCCGGCTTGCCGACCGCCGTCAGCGCCTCGATCAGCGAGCCGCTGAGCATCTCCTGCGCGCGCGCCGCCGTCGCCGCGAGCAGCGGCGAGACGAGGAGGAGCGCGGCGAGGATCGTTCCGCGCATTACTTGAACTGGCCCTTGAATTCCTTCAGAAGGGCCTCGATCTTCGCCTTCAGGGCGTCGTCGATGACCTTCTTGTCGCCGAGCTCCTTCATCGTCGCGGCGTGACGGGACTCCGCGTAAGCGAAGAGCTCCGACTCGTAGCGGCGCACGTCCTTGACCGGGACCTCGTCGACGAAGCCGTTGGTGCCGGCGTAGATCGCGAGGACCTGGCGCTCGACGGACAGCGGCACGTACTGGCCCTGCTTCAGGATCTCGACGAGGCGTTCGCCGCGCGCGAGTTGCTTCTGCGAGGACGCGTCGAGCTCCGAGCCGAACTGCGCGAACGCGGCCAGCGCGTTGTACTGCGCCATGTCCAGGCGCAGGCGGCCGGCGACGCCCTTCATCGCCTTCGTCTGCGCCGCGCCGCCGACGCGCGACACGGAGAGGCCGACGTTGACGGCGGGGCGGATGCCGGAGTAGAACAGGTTCGACTCGAGGTAGATCTGGCCGTCGGTGATGGAGATGACGTTGGTCGGGATGAACGCCGACACGTCGTTGGCCTGCGTCTCGATGATCGGCAAAGCCGTCAAAGACCCGCCGCCGTTCTCCTTGGACAGCTTGCAGGCGCGCTCGAGCAGGCGGCTGTGCAGATAGAACACGTCGCCGGGGTAGGCTTCGCGGCCCGGGGGGCGGCGCAGCAGCAGCGAGAGCTGGCGGTAGGCCGCGGCGTGCTTGGACAGGTCGTCGTAGATCACGAGGACGGCCTTGCCCTGCCACAGGAACTCCTCGCCGATCGAGCAGCCGGCGTAGGGAGCGATGTAGAGCATCGGCGCCGGTTCGGAAGCGCCGGCGGAGACGACGATCGTGTAGTCCATGGCGCCCGCGTCCTGCAGCTTCTGCACGACGGCCGCGACGGTGGACTGCTTCTGGCCGACGGCGACGTAGATGCAGATCGGGCGGTTCGGCTGGTTCTTCTGGTTGATGATGGTGTCGATGGCGATCGCGGTCTTGCCGGTCTGGCGGTCGCCGATGATCAGCTCGCGCTGGCCGCGGCCGATCGGGATCATCGCGTCGACGGCCTTGACGCCGGTCTGCAGGGGCTCGACGACCGGAGCGCGCTCCATGACGCCGGGAGCGACGATATCCAAGGGACGGCTCTTGACCGTTTTTATAGCGCCCTTGCCGTCGATCGCGCGGCCGAGGGCGTCCACGACGCGGCCGATCATCGCCTCTCCGACGGGGACCTGGGCGACCTTGCCGGTGCGGCGCACGGGGTCGCCTTCCTTGACCAAGGTGTCGGTGCCGAACAGCACGCAGCCGACGTTCTCCTTCTCGAGGTTGAGGACCATGCCGATGACGCCGTTGGGGAACTCGAGGAGCTCTCCCGACATGGCGTTCTCGATGCCGTACACGCGGGCGATGCCGTCGCCGACCTGCAGGACCGAGCCTTCTTCCTTCAGCTCCGTGGAGCCGGAAAAGCCTTCGATCTGCTTCTTGATGACGGCGGTGATTTCTTCGGGTCGGATGGCCATGTTAGTTGAAGCTCTCCTTCAGCCGGCGCAACTGTCCGCGCAGGCTGGAATCAAGGACCCAGTCTCCGATCTTCACGGCGATGCCGCCGATCAGTTCCGGGTCTTCTTTTACGTCGAGTTCGATCTCTTTGCCGCTGAAAGTCTTGAGCTTGGCCGCGAGCGTCTTGAGCTCGTCGGGGGACAGGGGCTTCGCCGTGCGCACGTGCGCCTTCGCCGCGCCGCGCTTCTCGGCCGCGAGCTTCGCGTAGACGGCGGACACCATCACCATCAGCTCGAAGCGCTTCTTGTCCACGAGCAGGTTCAGGAAGCCGAGGGTCGTCGCGCCGACCTTGTCTCCGATCGCGTCGTGCAGCAGCTTCTTCTTGCTGGCCGGGGGAACGCGCGGATGGCGGAGCGCCGCCATCGCGTCGAGCAGGAGCTTGTGCGCGGAGCCGAGGTCCGCCTGGACCTTCTGCTCTTCGCCCTTGGCGGACGCGGCCTGGAAAAGCGCCGCCGCGTAGCGGCCGGCCAGGACGCGATCGGAGGCCTGCATCTTAGTTGCTCCCCGCCTTCTTCGTGGACTCGAGGTCCTTGAAGAAGCCCTCGAGAACCGCCTTCTGCACGCCGGCGTCGACGGACTTGTGGAGGAGCTTCTCGGCGGCGAGCACGGACAGGGAGGCGACTTCCTTGCGCAGGTCGCCGACGAGCTTGTCCTTCTCGGCGGCGAGATCGAGCGTCGTCTTCGCCTTGATCGCGGCGGCGTCGGCCTCGGCCTCGGCCTTGAGGCGGGCGCGAAGCGCCTCGCCGTCCTTCGTCGCGGCGGCGAGCAGCTCCTTGCTCTTGGCCTGGACGCCCGCCATCTGCGCCTCGAGCTCGCGCTGGATCCGCTCCGCCTCGGCGCGCGCCTTCTCGGCGCCCTCGCGGTCGGCTTTCAGGCGCGCCTCGCGCTCGTCGATCGACTTCAGCAGCGGGCCCCAGGCGAAAGCCTTGAGGATGCCCACCAGGCAGAGGAAGGTCACGATGGTCCAGACGGTCAGCCCGAGATCGGGTTTGAGAAGATCGCCCATATTTTTATCGGCTCCTGCGTCAGATCACGAAAAATCGGTGCTCCCGGGCGGGAAGTCCTCGCCGCCCGGGAGGCTTTTTTGATCCTTAGTGCGCGGCCGGGGCTTCCGTGCCGGTCGAGGCGGACTTGCTCGCGACGGGAACGCCCGCGTTGAGGGCGAGCGCGGCGAGAAGGACGCTGACGAGCGCCAGCAGGCCGAGGCCTTCGATCATGGCGGCCGGGATGATCATCATCGTCTGGAGCGCGCCGGCCGACTCGGGCTGGCGAGCCGCGCCCTCGAGGGCCGCGCTGGCGAGCTTAGAGATGCCGTACGCGCCGCCGATGAGGCAGAGGCCGGCGCCCAAGAAAACTCCGAGGTAAGAAAGTCCGAGGTAGTCCATGTCAGTCTCCTGATGCGTCATGATCCCGGGCGCCTTAAGGCTTCCGGGGTGCGACCTCCGCTGTCAGTGCGGGTGAACGGCTCCGCCCACGAACAGGGCGGTCAAGAACGTGAAGATGTACGCCTGGAGGAACGACACCAGGACGTCCATCGTGTAGATGAAAAGGGCGAGGCCGATCGACGGGACGATCATGCCGGTGCCGGCGACCTTGTTCATCTCCGAGAAGATGAAGATCATGCAGAGGAACGCGAGCGAGACGACGTGGCCGGCGAGCATGTTCGCGAACAACCGGATGCACAGCGAGATGCACTTGGCGAACATGCCGAACACCTCGATGACGAACAGCAGCGGCCAAAGGACCAGCGGCACGCCGCCGGGGACGATGTGCACGACATAAGAGACCAGCCCTTGTTCCTTGACTCCCGCGTACTGGATCAGGCCGAAGGTGCAGATCGCCATCGCCGCCGTGACCCACGGGTTCGCGGTCACGCCGGACATGCTGGGCACGAGGCCAAGCAGGTTGCAGGTCAGCAGGAAGAAGAACAAGGTGAGGAAGTAGGGCAGATAGTGGCCGGCGTGGTGGCCGAAGATCGGCTCGAGGATCTCGTCGCGCACGAAGAGGGCGAGCGGCTCGAACATCGAGCGCATCACCCGCGCCAGGCTCGACTGGGACCGGGCGGCGAAGGTGAGGGTGACGATCGCGACGGCGCAGGCGATCCACATCGTGCGGATCAGAGGGGAGAGGCCCATGTCGACGGGAAGCCCGGCGACGGTGGCGATGACCTTATGGGAGGTCTTGTGGTCGACCAGGTGGTGCGCGAGAATGCTTTCGAAATTCATTTGATCCTGAGGTGCCTCATCTCCAGAGTCATCAACAGCGCCAGCAGAGCGAACACGTACGAGAGCAGCAAAGCTTCGAACGACAACGACTCGCGGCCGTAGCCCCAGACCGCCAGGGCCCCGAGCACGCCGGCCCGCAGAACCATCCCGCCGCCGAAGGCCCACCAAAAGGTCTTCATCGCGCGTCCCCTCGCCCACAGCAGCCAGGCGACGCTCACCGACGACGCCGCCCACGCGGCGGCCGTCCCGATCATCAGGCTTCTCCGGTCGGCTTGCGACGACCAGACGCGTCCCGCGGCGAGAACGCCGAGCGCCGCGACGACGGCGCCTTCAGCGGCGGCCCGCGCCGCCGTTTTTCGGAAGGCTGAAGGTCCGGATGAGGCGATAGAGTCCAATCACGATTCCAAAGAGCGCGCCCGCGAGCGTTCCCCACGGCGAGGATCCGAAACGCTTGTCGAGCCAATATCCAAGACCGACGCCGAGCAGGCTGAACGACGCGAGCTCCCAGCCGACGCTCAACGCGAGAGCCAAGGCGTTTTTCCGGCCTTCCTTAGACTGCTCGGGTAGAGTCGGCATTTTCGGCGACGACGGGCCATCATACGATTTGTCGGCGCGACCTGTCAATTTTCGGAAAAATGGGGTAGTGGTTCAATTTGAAACCAAAGCGAGAATTTCCTCAATCTCCCATACATGATCGGTGACGCCCGCCTTCATCGCGGGAGTGACGCGCAGGGTCTGATGGATGCGGCAGAAGTTGTAGTACATGAAGTGAAGCGCGACGGCATGGCCGAGGTTCTCGACTTTCTTGCTGAAAGCGTTGGTCAGGCGCGTGAAGCGGCGCATGCACATACGCATGGTCAGGTTCTGACGCTCTACAAAGGAAGTAGACACATGCTTGGGGTCAGGACGACCGTTCACGCGCTCCTTGCGCGTCCCGCAGCACTCACCGGGGCTGTACTTTCCCTCACCGCCGGGCGCGTTGCCGTAAATCTTTACGAGCTGGCTAAAGTCCACATCGCCGCCGAAGGCTTTCTCGACGGCGTTGATATAAACCGCGTGGCCGTCGCTCGTCAACTGAACGCGATTGGCAAGGCGGTCGGCAAGATCAAGCATGAAGGTCTTGGCCGAGATCGCCCCACGATCCCCAATGAACCATGACGGAACAAGCTTGGTGTCAGCGTCGAGCGCCGTCCAAGTCCACACATCCCCGATACCCTTCGTCGTGCGCATAGCCTTCGGAACATTTTTGTCCTTGGCGTAGCAGAACGACCAAATCTCGTCCACCTGTAGCCGCTTGCAGGGGAGGTTGCGCAGTTTCTTACCCTGATACTCGGAGCAAGCAGTGCCCACACGAGCCAAGAGGCTAAGGACTGTGCCCTTAGCAACGCCCGTCATGCGGCAAGTGGCCCGAATGGAGTTGCCTTCGACAAGGGCGGCGATCACGGCTTTCTGTCGGGTGGGGTCTAGCTTGTTCATGGCTACATTATACTTGACCGCTCAAGTATTGTCAAGGGGGAAAGCCTGGATAAAGGCCAGCCTATCTGCTATAATCTAAAAAGAGCGGCGCCCCCCTTGGCTTTGCCACGAGAGGCGCTGTACGACGGTCCGTTGCTAGGTGCGCTGGCTCAGAGGTTCCCGCCAAGGAACAACCCTCTGGGCCAGTGCTTTTTTAAACCTATCTCTAGGCGGCCTCCTGAACAGGCCGCACAACTCTCCTGGCGCGCATTACGCTCATGCGTCCTCCGTCCGACAAATTTGTCATTACTCGGCCTTCGTAACCATCCGAGGCTTCCAAAGAGTAAGCGTCTGAATCAGCAGGTCCACGTCCTCAGCAGTAGTACCCGGAGGAACCGAGATAAACGCCTCGCCGTTTCCGAGCGAAAGACGAAACTCGCGGGCTCCCGGCTGCTTCGGGCGAATCACTTGAGCTGGGATCTGCGGCTGGATAGGCAGATTTCCCGCCGGCTTCTGATCGCCACCCTCGGGAATAGCCGCACTGCTGCCTTGATCCATTTTTGCGAAGGCAAGCGTCTTGCGATATTTATTCATCACATCAACGGCGATCCGCTCATGGAAATTGAGGTCCATTACCAGCATCTTTTTAAGGCTGGTATCAGAGGGGAGCTCTGGACCATACTTTTTCCAGAGAGTCCCGTAGAGCTCCGGCGTGGTGGCCGCCTGTTTAATCGCGGCAACGCCTTCCGCGCTTTCCGCATCAAGAATGATGTGGAGCGCCAGCTCCGTCAACTTGACCTTACCGATATCGGCCTTGGTCAGCAACCCGTACTTCTTCAGCGCAGAAGCCGTCAGGCCCAGCCCGCTGCTTTTCGGCTTATACCCCCAATGCTCTGCGAGAACGTCAATTGAGACGGCGTGCTGCTTGTCGTTTTTATAGACCTCGCGGGCACGGCTGACCGCCGTTTCAAGGTCAATTGTCGGATAGTCAGTTGCCGCGAACTTCTCAGCGGCGCTCTCGGAGGTCTTAGTTTCAGCCATGCGGAAAGTATAGCATGGTTTAGGGAGGCTGTCAACTTTATTCTTTTTATTCTTCGAGCCACCCCCAGGGGCTTGACATGGGGTGCGCCCGTATGCTCCAATGGACGGGTCGCGAACTCCTGGGGTTTGTGGGATTGCGGGGCACTGCCCCGGGCCCTGTAAGTGAAAAACCCCTCCAGTTAGAGCTGGAGGGGTCCAGGGCCCCAGGAGAGCCGTATGATAGACGTGATACAGTTGGTCATCTCGATCTTAGGGATCGTGATGGCGTTCGCGAAAACGCACCAGTAGTACCGTCGGACGGCTGGCAGATCACCCCACGTGGTCTGTCAGCCTTTTTATTACTACAACGTACCACAACTTCCCACACAGTGTACTAGGAAATTTCCTACCCGTCAAGATGCTATTTGCCATGTCAAACGCCATGGCATCTGCTATCCCACCTAAGCGCGTTTTTTAGACCATCGGGCGGCAATGGCCTTCTTAGCTATCTCCTTGCGCCTCTCAGGACTCAACGCCGCTGCCCTGGCTTTACCACCCTTTAGACCTCCTCTGCGGCCCAGGAGGACTGCCAGTGGGTCCTTCCCATCTGTTCCACCTGACAACTGCGAGAGCTGATCTATAATTGAAGCCGCTATTTGGTTCTCGTCCTTCGTCCTTTTCCGTTTCGCCATGCCAAAAGTTTAACACGCGATCCGAGGAAAAACAAGATACTTGAGCGGTCAGGATTCAAATTGACCCACTACCAAAAATGGGCTATCCTTGCCGCATGAACGGCGCCTCATCCGAGCACGGCCCCGCGACCATCTTGATCGCGGACGACCTGCCCGACCTCCTCCAGGCCCTCAAGGAGACCCTGGAGCGGGAGGGCTTCGTCGTGACGGCCGTCGGCGACGGGCAGTCGGCGCTCGAGGCCATCCGGGCCAACCCCCCCGACATCGCGGTGCTCGACCTCAAGATGCCGCGCATGACCGGCTTCCAGGTCTGCGAGACCCTGCGGCAGGATCCCCTGTTGGAAAACCTCCCGGTCATCATCCTCTCGGCGTCGGGCACCCGGGACAGCAAGGTCGCCGGCCTCGACCTCGGCGCCGACGACTTCATCACCAAGCCCGTCGACGTGCGCGAGCTCCTCGCGCGCATCCGCATGATCCTCAAGCGCAGCCGCCAAGGCATCGACGCCAACCCGCTGACGCGCCTGCCCGGGAACCTCGCCATCGAGACGCGCATCGAGCGCGCCGCCGCCGACGGCCGCCCTTTCGCCGTCCTGTACATCGACCTCAACCAGTTCAAGGCGTACAACGACGCGTACGGCTACGACGAGGGCGACCGCGTGCTCAAGGGCACGGCGCGCGTGCTCGTCGACCAGCTGCGCGGCGGCGCCGGCGCGGATTTCGTCGGCCACATCGGCGGCGACGACTTCATCGTCCTCTCGACGCCGGACAAGATGGAAGCCCTGGCGCAGCGTATCTGCGACGACTTCGACGCGATCGCGCCTTCCTTCTATAGCGAGGAGGACCGCAAGCGGGGCGCCATCGTCGCCCGCGACCGTCAAGGCAACCTCAAGGAGTTCCCCCTGCTCTCGGTCGCCATCGGCATCTGCCACAACCGCGAGCGCAAGCTCGCGGGCTTCGCGCAGGTCGCGCACCTCGGCGCCGAGCTCAAGAAGGTCGCCAAGGGCAAGCCGGGCTCGGCGTTCGTTGTGGACCGGCGCAAAGATTAGCGGCCAAACTGTTTCCGGAAACAGTCCGGCGTCGCGGAGACGTGACTCGCGCCGATGCAAGCCTTCAGGATTGGGGCCGCCGTCCGGCGCCTCCCGCCGGACCGCGTCCCCGGCTTAATCCGCGCGCTTGCGCGGTTCCCGGGACGGGGGTATACTGCCGCGATGATCGGGATCCTCCTGAGCGCGCTCCTGGGGTCGTCCGCGGCCGCGGCTCCCGTGCCGGCGGACCCAGTCGAGAAGTTCTGGTCCTTGCATGACTCGGGCAAGACCGCCGAGGCCTTCTACTTCCTGCGCGCCAAGCTCAAACGGCACCCCGAGGACCCCGCTCTTCACCGCGCCTACCAGATCACCTGCGTCAACACCGGCCAGCTCGAGGCTCTGGCGGCCGAATACGAGACCTTCTTCAGCTCGAACCCGACCGACCTCAACGCTTATTTCCTTGCGAACGCTCAGCCGAGCGTCCGGGAGTCGAGAGCCGTGATCGAACGGGCGAGGCGCGCCGGGGTCAAGGGACCGTACCTGGATTGGGCGAGCGCGAGCTTCCAGGCCTACGACCTGCTCTCCGCCGGCAAGCCCGAGGCCGCCGCGACGAAGCTCAAAGCCTCCGAGGGCGCCCGTTTGGACCCGTTCCTGTGGGAGCTCTCGATCGCCCAGACCTGGCTCCAGCGCGGCGGGCCCGCCGCAGCGACGGAGCACGTCGCCCGGGCGCGCGCCGCCCAGCCTCGGGACATCCGCGGTCTCGAGGCCGAGGCGTGGCTGCGTCTGATCGCGGGGGACGTGATGGGTTACGGCCGGACGCTGGACGAAGCGGGAAAGCTCGGCGACGGGAATTTCGCTTTCCTTCACGACGCCCGCGCCTACGAGCACCTGCTGTACGGGGACTTGGATAAGATGCGAGCGGAGAACGAGGCGACTCTCGCCTCTCCGGCCGGGTGGACGAACGACGCCTGCTACCGGATTTCGGCATTGTCGGGGACGGGACGAGGCGAGGAAGCGTCGAGCCTGGCTCAGAGCGAGTACGCGGCCGATCCCGCCCAGACTTGCGCGGTCCCGGCGCTCGTCGGCGCGCTCCTCAGGGAGGGCCGCCCGGAGGACGCCCTGGCCTTCGCCGAGAAAGCCAGCGCCCGCAACCCTCTCGACCTCAGCGTGCTTTCCGCTCTGTCGGTCGCGCAGGGGGCCCGCGGCCGGTATCTCGACATGGCCGCGACCGGGAGGAAGGCGCTTCGTCAAGCGCCGAAGCACCCGTCTTTGCTCACCGCCGTGGGGGCGGCTTACGCCGGCAACAAGCAGTGCGACCTGGCCGAGAGATACTTCATGAAGGCGTTCAACGTCACAAACAATCTGCCCGAGCTCAATCGGGAATACGGCGGCTGCCGTCTCGAGCGGCGCGACTTCGAAGGGGCCCTCGATCATTTCTCCCGCCTGCGCCGCAGCGGCGCGGAGCCGCGCCAGGCGTGGTGGGGCCTCGCGCGCGCGTATGAGGGCACGGGGCGGCTCGACCGGGCCGTCGCGGCGATGGAGAAGGCGCTCTCCTTGGACCAGGATCCCGTCTTCAAGGCGAAGGACAAGGCGGACCTCGCGCGCCTGCGGCTCGACGCGGACGGCCTCGACCGGCACTTCTCCGCCGACGGGGCCGCGGTCAAGCGCCGTCTCAAGCGCGTGCCCGCGCTGGCCGAGCGCCGCGTGGCCGCCTTCGCGCAAGGAGGCGCCGAATGGCTCGGAGTGCCTTGGGAGGATAAGCCCATCGCGCGCTCCGAGGACGGCGAGCAGCGCGGCGAAGGGCAGAAATGGTCGCCGGACGGCCGTCGCGTCTTCTACATCCTCCCCGACGGCGTGGTGTCCTTGGATCTGTTGAGCGGGACGACCTCTTATGTCGTGCGGCATCCGCATCAATTCAGGGACAAGCGCCCCGGCCTCCGCCGGGCGGTGGTGGGGGTGCTCGTGTCCAAGGATGGGCGCCGCTTGTACGCGCTCTCCAGCCGTTACGACGGCCGGCGGTCGCTGGATGACACGGTCGAATCGATCGACCTCGCGACCGGGAAGGAGGCTCCTCTGCGGGGCGGCGCGGAAAAAGCGGTGAGGGATTCCGCCGATGGGGCCGCGTTCGGCTCCGTCGGACGCATCGTGCTCTCGCTCCCCGGCGAGCCCTCCGACCCTCCCGAGACGGTTTGCGGCTCTTCCTCGGACGTCTCTCCGGACGGCCGGGTCGTCTGCGTCGCCGAGGGGAGCGAGACCGCCGGGGCCGACGACGATGCGCTCGCGATCTACGACCCGAAGACGCGCAAGAAGGAGTATCTGGGAGCCGCGGGTTCGTTCCCGGTGTGGTCGCCGGACGGACGCAAGGTCGCCTATCTCTGGCGCGAACGCGAATTGCGGGTCTACGACGCGGACAAGAGGAAGATCGAGGCGTTGGATTCGGGCTTCTCTCCCGATTTCGTGAACCCGGACGGGCTGATGTGGGCCCGGAAAAGGCCGCAGTGGACGCCGGACTCGCGCTTCATCATGTACACGCTCGGCTCGGTGCGCGAGGGGGAGCGCGACCATCCGGGCATCCCCATGACCTTGATCGCCGACCTGGGGCGAGCCGAGGTCTGGGCGAGCGACGGGAGCTACTTCGATTTCGTCTGGTCCCCATCCACCGCGCCGTACGCCTCGCCGAGGTGAGCGGAGGCGGTCGGTCCTTGCGGCGTTCGTCGTGGACCGGCGAAAAGATTAGTCGTCGTCGCCGATCCTCCCGATCACTACTGATGATCGCTATTCCCGGGAATAGTGATTATCAGTAGTTTTTGGAGCGACTGTTTCCGGAAACAGTTCTCAGGCCTGAGGGCGACGCCCAGCGGGCGGAGGCGGACGGCGGCACGGCGGATCGGACTCGCCCGGGAAGCAGTAGCAGACGGAGGACTCTTCGCCCGCCTTCGCCGCGGTCCGCCCGTCGCGGAAGCGCGTGGACGCGGAGCTCACGGCGAGCTCCCCGCCGGCCGGCGCGCCCGGACGGACGAGGTCGGCGATCATCGCGATGAACGACGGATGGTCCCCGACCGTCTCGCAGCGGTGCAGGCGCACGCCGGCGGCGTCGGCCGCGGCCTTCGCCTCGACGTCGAGGTCGTAGAGCACCTCGACGTGGTCGGCGACGAAGCCGATCGGGATCAGGACCATGTCGCGCACGCCGAGCGCGGCGGCGTCGGCGATCACCCGGGAGACGTCCGGCTCGAGCCACGCCGAGCGCGGGTCGCCGCTGCGGCTCGTGTAGGCCAGGCGCCATTTCTCGAGGCCGAGCCTCGCGGCGACGAGCGACGCCGTCTCGCGGAGCTCCTGAACATAAGCGGATCCCTTCGCCATGACGCACGGGATCGAGTGCGCGGTGAACACCCACTCCGCGCCGGCGGGGAATCCCTTCTCGCGGACCCGGGCGGCGATCGCGTCGATGAAGGAGGGATGGTCGAACCAGGGACCGACGAAGTCGACGACGGGCGCGTCGGCGCCGACCTTCGCGCGCGCGGCCTCGACGGCCGCGACGTAGCGCTCGAGGCTGGCCTCGGAGCGGTAGGCCGCCGTGATGAAGGCGGTCGCGCGGCGCACGCCGTCGTCGCGCATCCTCGCGAGGGTCTCCTCGAGGAACGGATGCCAGTTGCGCTGGCCGAGATAGACCGGCCGGCGGTCTCCCGCCTTCGCGAGGACGCCGCGCAGCGCCGAAGCCTGGCGGCGGGTGATCTCGTTGATCGGGGAGCGGCCTCCGATATGCTCGTAGTGCTCGGCCACGCCGGCCAGGCGCTCGCGCGGTATGCCGCGGCCGCGGGTCACGGTCTCGAGGAAGGGCATGACGTCCTCGGGCTTGTCGGGTCCGCCGAAGGAGACGATGAGGACCGCGTCCGCCGTCATCTTGCCCGCCGCGGCGCGGACACGATCCGGTAAAGGCCGCCGCGTGCGATCTCGATGTCGCCCGACCAGGCGGCGAGCGCCTTCTTGAGGGCGCCGAGGCGGCGCGCCACGGTCCCCGCCTCGAGCTCGCGGCCGGCCGCCGCGGCGAGCGATTCGCCCAGCTCCGCGCGCGACACGGCCACGCCCTCGCGCTCGAGCAGGCGCCACAGCAGCGCGAAGCCGCCCGCGTCGAGAACGAGCTCCTTCCACCGCCCCCGCGCCTTGACGTGGACGCGATGCGCGCGGCGCTCCGCCCTGAGCGCGCCGTCGGCGCTGAGGCGCGTCTGGGAGAACAGCGAGCGGTCGCGCAGCACCGCCAGCCGCGACGACAGGTTGTCGTCGGTCCAGGCCTTCCCCACCACCTCGTCGGCGCCGCAGGACACGGCGGCGGTCACCGCGTCGTGGTCCATCTCGCTCGCGTCGAAGGCCAGGACGATCGCGACGCCCGGATAGAGCGAGCGCAGGACCGAGACGGCCTTGGCGGGAGCCGGACCCGCGAGACCGCGGTCGAGGACGGCCAGCGCGCGCTCCGGCGGCGGCGTGCGGCTCGGGGCGGGAAGCGCCGCGCGCGCCTCGAACGGCCAGCCTCCGCGTTCGGCGAGGAGCTCGAGGCGGGAAAGCCACGCTCCGTCGCGCGACAGCACGAGCATGGGCCTAGAGCGCTTCCCAGGCCGTCGCGAGACCCTGGCCGACGCCTATGCACAGCGCGGCCAGGCCGCGCTTCGCCTTCCGGCGCCGCATCTCGTGGAGCAAGGTCACGCTGATCCGGCAGCCGGACGAGCCGAGAGGGTGCCCGAGGGCGATCCCGCCGCCGTTGACGTTGAATCTTCCGCCGTCGATCGAGAGCTCCCGCTGACACGCGAGCGCCTGCGCCGCGAACGCTTCGTTGATCTCCACGAGATCGACATCCCCGGCCTTCCAGCCGATCCTCGACGTCAATCTGTTGATGGCGGCCACGGGACCGATGCCCATGAACGAGGGCTCGACGCCCGCGGACGCGGAGCCGGCCCAGCGCGCGAACGGCGCGAGGCCGAGCGCGTCGGCCTTCTTGCGTTCCATCAGAAGCATCGCGGAGGCGCCGTCGTTCAGCGTCGAGCTATTGCCCGCCGTCACGGACCCGTCCTTCTTGAAGACCGGCTTGAGCATGGCCAATTTTTCGAGGGTCGCGTCCTCGCGCACGGTCTCGTCCCGGACGTAGTCGACGGGCGGCCCCTTCTTCTGCGGCACCGGGATGGGAACGATCTCCTCGGAGAACACCGCGTCGCGAGCCTTGGCGGCGCGGCGGTGGCTTTCGAGCGCATACGCGTCCTGATCACCGCGAGAAACCTTGTATTTCACCGCGACGTTGTCCGCCGTCTCGCCCATGCTCTCAAGGGGGAACAGCTCGGCCAGGCGCTTGTTCGGGTAGCGCCAGCCGAGGGCCGTGTCGTAGGCGGTCAGGTTGCCGAAGGCGTAGCCCGCCTCGGCCTTGGGCAGGGAGTAGGGCGCGCGGCTCATGCTCTCGACGCCGCCGGCGACGTAGACGTCGCCCTCGCCGGCGAGGATCGCGCGCGCGGCGGAGTTGATCGCCTCGAGGCCCGAGGCGCACAGGCGGTTGACCGTGGCGCCCGGGACCGAGAACGGCAGGCCCGACAAGAGCGCGGCCATGCGCGCGACGTTGCGGTTGTCCTCGCCGGCCTGGTTGGCGCAGCCGAGGTAGACGTCGGCGATCTCCGCCGGGTCCAGGCCCGGGACCTTCTTGAGCAGGGCGGCGATCACATGTCCGGCCAAGTCGTCGGGGCGCACGGACGACAGCCCCCCTCCGAGGCGGCCGACGGCGGAGCGGACTGCGGCGACGGCGACGACCTCACGAGATCCCATCGAAATCCTCCATCTTCTTGCGCCAATCGTCGCTCACACGGGTCGGGCGGCCGAGACCGTAGTCGAACGAGACCATCACCGACTTCGCCTCCGCGACGAGCCGGCCGGTGGCCTTGTCCTCGAGGCGGTACTCCATCTTGATGCTGGCGCCGCCGATCTCCGAGACGCGGCAGCCGACGAGCAGCTTCTCGTGGTGAAGGACGGGGCTCTTGTAATCGATCTCGACGCGGGCGATGATCACGCCGAACTCGGCGATGTTCACGCAGCCGAGGACCTTGTGCAGGTAGTCGATGCGCGACACCTCGAGGAAGCTCAGGTAATTGGCGTTGTTCACGTGTCCGAGGCCGTCCGTGTCGGAGAAGCGCACGGGGACCTCGCTGACGAGCTTGTAGCCTTCCATCAGCGCGCCTCCTGGATGAGCTTGGCGAAGCGGGCCCGGGTCATGACGATCTGCAGCACCGAGCCTTCGCCGATCTTGCGGCCGCGGCTGTGGACCTCGGTGCGCGCGAAGACGCGCGGGCCCTTGATCTTGACCAGCTTGGCGAAGACGTGAAGCGGCGCGCCGATGCGGGCCGGGCGCAGGTGCTTGACCAGCACCGCGCCGCCCACCGCCTCCTCGTCGGCGTCGAGGTAGGGCGCCAGCAGCATGCGCGCGGCGGTCTCCATGTGGTAGACCATGGCCCACGTCGCGTACAGCGGGTGGCGCACGAGACCCTCGAGATGCGGCTTCATGTGCCGCTCGACGCGGGCCGGAAGGTCCACCGTGATGCCGACGCGCAAGCCCGGCTTCATGAGATCAGCCCCAGCGCGGCCAGGCGCACGGCGTCGGCCGCCGCGGTGAACGGCATCGCCGACGCGGCCTCGCGGGCGGCCTCGCCCATCCTCTTGAGCTTGGCGCGGTCGGCGAGCATCTCCTCGAGCGCCGCGGCCAGCAGCGGCGGCGCCTTCTTCGGGGTCGGGTAGTGGACGAGGCGCCCGGCGTCGGGCGGCAAAGTGTCGCGCACGCCGTAATGGTCGCTGGCGAGCACCGGCAGGCCCGCGTGCATGGCCTCGACGACGTTTAATCCATAACTTTCGTGTATGGACGGGGACACGAACAGGTCCCCGAGCTGGAAATAGGCCCGTTTAGCGGCCGCATCCAGGTAGCCGGGGAACACGACCTTCACTTGCTTAAGCTTCGCCGCGGCCGCCCGCACCTTCCGCCCATACGCCTGGCCCATCATGAACGCCGGCTCCCCGCAGATGAACAGCCGTATATCTTTACCCGCCACTTTGCCGTTCACCTCGAGAAGGCGTAATGCCTCCAGCAAGAGATGCACGCCTTTCTCCGGCGAGATCCGCGACAAGGTCATCAGCACGGTCGTCTCATCGGTGATCTCATGGTACTCGCGCAGCTCGTTGGCGCGGTTCTCGTCGGCGGGGCCGGGCTGGTCCGACCAAACGCCCCAGGGCACGACCACGATCCGGCGCGACAACTCCTCGTAGCCCACGAGGTCGCCGTAGCAGCGCATGAGCGTATCCGCCATCGCGCGCGAGGGCACGATCATCCGCGAGGAGTGGTAGACGGTCTCCCGCTGCTTCTCGAAGACGAGGTTGAGGACGTCGGGCAGGATCCAGTCGAAGCCGAGGGAGCGCATGCGCTCATGCAGGCGCGTGAGCTTCTCCGGCGCGACGATGCGGCGCAGATAGAGCTTGTTGAAATAGTCCACCACGTCGACGTGCCAGATCGACAGGATCGGGTAGCCCGCCTCGGCCAGCTTCGCGAGCGCGGGACCCTCGGACACGTCGTTGACGACGATGACGGTGTCCTGCGGCCGGTACTGCTTGGGCCGCTCCAGGATCCACTCCGTCGTCTCCGTCTCGAAATCGCGGCAGAAGCGGGCGTAGTCCATCTCTCCCAGGTCCACGAGCCCCTCGGGGCGCTCGGCCAGGCGGTGGTAGTCGCAGCCGCCGACGGGAGCCTCCGGCCCGGAGCCGAGCACGGTCAACGACCAGGCCGCCGGCTCCGGCTTCCAATGCTTCACGAGCTGAAGTCCGACCATGGCGCCGCCGCCCAGGGGGGTGCGGTCCATGGGGTAGCCGACATGGCTGGCGACGAATACGAGCCGCTTCACGGGCGTTATTATATGATGTTCCGGAGCACTCACTTTTGGCGGAGGACACCGATATGAACGCGAAATCCGAGACCATCGTCGTCGCCGGCGGGGCCCGCACGGCGATCGGCCACATCTCCCGGTCGCTGGCCGGCATCAAGCCCGAGGAGTTGATGGTCGACGCGATCGCCGCGGCCCTGTCCAAGTCCGGGCTCAAGAAGGAGAACGTCGACGGGGTCATCGTCGGCTGGGTCGGACAGGCCTTCTCGGCCCCGAACATCGCCCGCGTCGCCGCCCTCAACGCCGGCCTTCCCGAGCGCGTCCAGGCCGTGACGGTGCAGAACAACTGCGTGTCCTCCATCGAGGCGATCGCCTCCGCCGCCCGCTTCATCATGGCCGGCGAAGGCGAGGTGTACCTGGCCGGCGGCGTCGAGGTCATGTCCCGCATGCCGTACTCGATCGACGGCAGCCGCGCCGCCAAGCCGCTGCGCTCGCTGTCCGTCGTCAAGGAGAAGTGGGCCGAGCTCCTCGCCTCCCCCGACGTGCAGGTGTGCGACGCGATGGAGCAGGGCCTGACCGATCCCGTCAAGCGCATCAACATGGCCGCGACCGCGGAGGTCTGCGCCCAGATCTACGGCGTCGGCCGCCTGGAGCAGGACGAGTACGCCCGCGAGAGCTTCCGCCGCACCATCGCCGGCTGGAACGCCGGCTTCTTCGCCTCGAGCGTGGTCCCCGTCGTCCGAAACGGCGCGACCGTTCTCGAGAAGGACGAGTACCCCTTCCTGCGCGAGGACCTCATCGGCAAGCCGCAGATGTTCGCCAAGGCTCCCGCCGCGTTCGACAACTCCGCCTACCCGATGCAGAAGTTCTACGAGGACAACGCCGCGTTCCTCGACGGGAAGAAATACCAGGAAGGCACGAAGGGCACGGTCACCTTGTTCAACTCCTGCGGCCGCTCCGACGGCGCCGCCGCCGTGGTCGTCACGACCGCGAAGAAGGCCAAGGAGCTCGGCCTGGAGATACTCGCCGAGATCAAGGGCTGGGGCTTTGAGGGCAACAACCCCGCGCACATGGGCGTCTCCCCCGCCTTGGCCGCCCCGACGGCGCTCAAGCGCGCCGGCGTCGAGTTTTCGGAGCTCGACCAGATCGAGCTGCACGAGCCGTTCGCGGCGACCGTGCTCTCCATCTTCAAGCTCGGCAAGGACAAGTTCGGCCACGACTGGGAGGCCAAGAACAAGTCCGGCGCGCTCAACCCCAACGGCGGCTCGCTGGCGGTCGGCCACCCCCTGGGCGCTACCGGCGCGCGCCTGATGCTCAACCTCGTGCACGCGCTCAAGAACAACCCGAAGGGCAAGCACGGCATGCTCGCGGCGTGCGCGGGCGGCGGGATGGGCGGCGCGATGGTCGTCTCGAAGCTCAGCTAGCTCGCGCGACGCTGATACGGGCCGGGCCAAGGGAGTGGCCTTCGCCGGGGACGGGCGGGATTGACCCGCCCTCCGGGGTCTGTCCGCGACGTATAACGCACCCTTGTCGCGGCAGACCCAGGCCACCGGCGAAGGTCACTCCCTTGGCCCGATTAAACCGCGTCGCGGCGCCGCGCATGAGCGCGCGGGTGATGAGGCCCGGCGGAAGAATCATGTCCGACGGGGCTTGGGGTTGACGCGACCCGGGCCGTCTTCAGTCTCGCTCGCGCTACTGCGAGGCGGACTTCTGGCAGGAGGGCTTCATCTCCTGGAAGTACTGGTTGCCGGCGCTGGCCCCGCCGCCGCGCTTCTCGGCGACCCACGCCATCAGGGGGTCCCCCTGCATGACGAAATAGTGCTTTCGCGGCGGCTTGCCCTTTGGCCGCATCATCACGATGTTCAGCGAGAACTCGCACATCAACTGCTCCTCGGTGCAGTTCCCCTTCAGCTCGAGGTACTCCTCCTCCTCCTCGGTGATCTCCTCGTTGCCCATGATCAGCTTCATGACCCGCATCCCCTCGGGGCCCTCGTAGATCTTGATCTGACAGGCCGCGGGGAAGCGGAACGGGCCCTTCTTCTTGCCGTTGTGGATCTTGACTACGGCGTCGATCTCCATCTGCTTGGCGCGGACCTTGTCGCGCATCTTCTTGGGCAAGGACTCGGGGTCGAGTTTCATGAAGCCGGAGACCAATGTGGGGTCGGCCTCGTTCATCGGCGTCTTGAGCATGTACTGGGCGATCTTGACGCGCGTCTCCTCGTCGGGGCCGGTCTCGGCGGCGAACGCGGGTCCGGCGAGCAGGAGAGCGAGGATCAAAGCTTTCATGCGCATAGTGTAACCTACGAATCGCTCATCCGCGAGGGTGATGTTTGGCGTGCGCGGCCTTCAGGGCCGAGGCGTCGAGATGGGTGTAGATCTGCGTCGTGGCCAGGTCGGCGTGGCCGAGCATCTCTTGGACGGAGCGCAGGTCGGCGCCCCCTTGCAGGAGGTGCGTCGCGAAGGTGTGGCGCAGCAGATGGGGATGCAGGTGCTGCTTGATGCCCGCGCGCTTTCCGAGCTCGCTCAAGCGCCGCCAGAACTGGATCCTCGATAATTTTTTCCCGGTCCGTCCGAGAAAAAGCTCCGCCGCGGGGTTCTTGAATCTCCGTTCGCGCTCGGCGATGTAGACCTTGATCGCCGCGAGCGCCCGGGCGTGCACCGGCACCATCCGTTCCTTGTTTCCCTTGCCCAGGACGCGGACCCAGCCGTCCTGCAGGTTGGCCGATTCCAGCTTCAACGACACGAGCTCGGTCGCCCGCAGGCCCGAGGCGTAGAGCAGCTCGAGCATGGCCCGGTCGCGGACGTCCTCGTACTCCTCGGTATTCGGCGCGGTAAGCAGGCGGGCCGCCTCCTCCTTGGTCAGGTACTTGGGCAGGCGCGCGGGCACGCGCGGCGTGCGCAAGGTCTCGGCGGGGCTTTCCGCAAGGCCCCCCTCGAGCATCTCGAAGCCGAAGTAGGACTTGAGCGACTCGACCTTGCGGAACAGAGAGGTGGGCTTGAGCCCCTTCTCGCGCTGGGCCCACAGGAAGTCATCGAGGTCGGAACGGCCGGCCTTGGCCGGAACGAGTTTCTTCTCCGCCGCCCAGGCGTAGAAGGCGCCGATGTCGGAGCGGTACGCGGACACCGTGCGCGGCGAGAGCCCCCGCTCCAGGCTCAAGTAGCGGCAGTACTCCTCGAGCCGCGCGGCCGCGTCCTTGTCCTTCTCGGTCATCGGTCTATTCTACCAGTCGACTGTTTCCGGAAACAGTCGAAAGAAAAAGGCGCCGGCCCCGAAGGACCGGCGCCCTTTTCACGTCCGAGCGATCAGGCTTTCGACTTGCCCGCCGTCTTGGGCTCCGCCTTCGGGGCCGGGGCTTCCTCGTCGGTCTCCGCCGCCGCCTTGGCGTCCACGGGGACGACGAGGTACTTGTCGCGCAGCGCCTTCTCGAGCTTCTCGGCGACGGCCGTGTGGTGCTTGAGGTAGGCCTTCGCGTTCTCGCGTCCCTGACCGAGGCGCTCGCCGTCGTACAGGTACCAGGAGCCGGACTTCTCGAGGATCGCGGCCTCGACGCCGAGGTCGATCAAGCAGCCCTCGCGGGACACGCCGAAGCCGTGGATCATCTCGAACTCCGCCGTGCGGTAGGGCGGGGCGACCTTGTTCTTGACGATCTTGACCCGGGCGCGCGCGCCGACGACGACGTCGCCTTCCTTGATGTTCTCGATGCGGCGGATCTCCAGGCGCATCGTCGAGTAGAACTTCAGCGCCAGGCCGCCGGTCGTCGTCTCGGGGTTGCCGAACATGACGCCGATCTTGTTGCGGATCTGGTTGATGAAGATGATCGTGCACTTGCTCTGCGAGCCGACCGCGGTGCGCTTGCGCAGGGCCTGGGACATCAGGCGCGCCTGCAGGCCCATGTGGCTGTCGCCCATCTCGCCCTCGATCTCGGCCTTGGGCACGAGCGCCGCGACGGAGTCGATGACGATGACGTCGAGGGCCGAGGAGCGCACCAGCTTCTCGGTGATCTCGAGCGCCTCCTCGCCGCAGTTCGGCTGGGCGATGAGCAGGCCGTCGATGTCGACGCCGAGCGCCTTCGCGTAGCCCGGGTCCATCGCGTGCTCCGCGTCGATGTAGGCGGCGGCGCCCCCGAGCTTCTGCGCCTGGGCGACGGCCTGCAGGGCGAGCGTGGTCTTACCCGAGGACTCGGGACCGTAGATCTCGATGATGCGTCCGCGCGGGAAGCCGCCCACGCCGAGCGCCAAGTCGAGGGACAGCACGCCGGTGGGAATCGCGTCGATCTTGATCTTGGCCGCCCGGTCTCCGAGCATCATCACCGCTTCCTTGCCGTAAGCCTTCTCGATCTGCGCCATCGCCAGCTCCAGCGCCTTCGACTTGCCCGTGTCCATGTTTCCCATTGAGTGATTTCTCCCTCCTCGAGATCCCCGTCACTTCGGGGTCCCAAGGGAATTAGTATAGCAGAAGTCCTTTTCGAACACAAGTTCGATTATTGTTCGATAACTGTTCGAACGCTGTTCGAGACCCCGCTCTATCATACGATCGACCCCCCCGAAAAGTTCCCTACACTATCCAGGATGAGGCTCTTCTTCGCGCTCGCCGCCGCCGTCCTCGCCGCCTGCCGCGGCGGCGTCCCCGCCGCCCCGGCTCCGGCTCCCGCGCCTGAAGGCCCCATCGTGGAGGTGCGCCAGTCCTTCACCTGCCCCCTGCCCGCCAGCCGCGGCCTGATCACGATCGCGCGCGACGGCAAGGCCGAGCGCGTGATCTTCGAGGGGCTCGAGTTCGAGCTGGGCAAGACGAAGACCTCGCGCGAGCAGATGACGCTCGCGCCGAAGGACGCCGCCGAGCTGTTCCGCCTGGTCGCGGACTCGGATTGGAGGAGCATGCCGGAGGAGCCTTCCGAGTTCTCCCTGCAGGGGCGCCCCTCCTGCGCGGACTGCTGCTCCGGAGCGCTGTACATCAAGACGTCCGAGGGCGGACGCAGCCTGAACTTCTCCGGGGAGCGCAAGCCCGAGAGGCTCGAGGAGCTGATGAAGGGCATCGACGCCGTCCTCGGGCGCGGGGAATGGACGCGCGTCGTCCATCCCTGGGAGCCGTAGCGCTAAGCGTCTAGTCGGTGCGCGTCCACAGCCCCTTGTCGAGGACCTGGATGGAGGTGCGCCACTCGACGCCGCGCACGCCGTCCTTGAAGGTCGGCACCTCGACGGGGAACACGCGCAGGACCGTGCGGGAGTCGGTCCACCAGAACTTGTCGCGGGTGCGCTCGCCCTCGCCGTAGGTGAGCGACAGGTCGCGGGCCAGCTCCTCGGCGGTCTTCTCGCCGGAACGCTTGGAGTTGTAGACCACCTGGATGTCGACGAGCTTCCCGCGCTTGAAGCCCAGCAGCAGCGCCTGCGTCCAGCTCGGGAAGCTCTTCGCGTAGCCGCGCTCGACGCGGTAGCGCGTCACGCGCCCGCGCGGGTCGACGTGGGAGGGCCAGTCCTGCGCCGGCGGGTAGATGCGCTGCACGTCCTCGAGGCTGTCGCCGAGCTGGAGCTCCGCGAGGTAGCGCTGGATCGCGGGCGGGTCCTCGTAGCCGTCGTCGCCGGCGAAAGCCGGGGCCGCGAGGAGCGCGGCGATCAGGAGGGCGCGCACGACTAGCGCGCCGCCCGCGCCCTGCGGCGCGAGCCGGCCTTCGCGTAGTACCGGGGGCCGGCGTAGTGGTTGAAGGTCACTTTGGCGACCTTGGTGATGAAGTCCTTGGCCTGCGAGTAGGAACGGTTCTGACCGGTGAGCACGGTGACCGCGTAGTCGCCGTTCGGGGTCAGGAAGATCGCCGAGTCGTGGCAGGCCTGGCGCAGGAGGCCCGTCTTGTGCGCGATGTCCCAGCCCGCGGGCATGCCCTTGGCCAGGCGCGAGGCGACGGCCTTGGGTTTTTTAAGGATCTCGAGCATGACCTCGCTGGAGACCTTGTCGACGGCCTGGCCGGTGTAGATCTTGTCCATCAGCGAGGCCATCTCGCGCGCGGTCGTGTAGTTCTCGTGCATGACGCGCCCGCCCTTGATGCTCATGCCTTCCTCATAAATGCCCGTATAGAGGAGGCCCATGCGCGGGAACTGCTGCTGCACGTAGCCGATGCCGAGGTGGTCGAGGACCATCTTCGTCGCCGTGTTGTCCGACTCGTTGATCATGTGGACGAGCAGCTCGCGCACGGTGAGCTTCGTGCCGTCGGGGCGCCACTTCAGGGAGCCCGAGCCGCCGACGCGGTTGCGCCGCGTGATCGCGATCTTCTCGTCGAGGGCGAGGCGGCCGTCGCGGATCTTGTAAAAGGTCGCGATCATCACGGGGACCTTGATCAGGCTCGCCGCGGGGAACAAGTCGTCGGGGTGATGCGTCCAGGTCCGCCCCGTTTTGAGGTCCTTCAGGTAGATCGAGACCCGGCCGGGATAGCGCTCGGCCATCTTGGAGAGCTGCCCGGTCATCGTCTCCCACTGGACGTCGCGCGGATGCGGGGCCATCGACGGCGCCGGCGCGGGCCCGATCGTCGTCTGCGCGGGCGAGGGGGCGATCGCGGCCTCCGGCGGCGGGACCGGCGCGGGGACGGGGGCGGGGATCATCGGCGCGAGGGCGGCCGGGGCCGAGATCTCGGCCACCTCCTGGTCCTCCTCGGGGCGGCCGTTCTCCTCGCTCCAGTCGAGGCGATAGCCGAGGCCGTAGGCCAGGCCGATGACGACGACCGCGGACACCAGCAGCAGGTCGGTGCCCTGCGCCCGCAAGGCCTCCCACCGGATGCGTCTATCGACGACGATTCTGCTCATGGCGCGGTTCTCTCAGGATAGCAGGCGGCGCGCCTCTTCGCCAGTCGCTTCGCGTTTGAAGACGATGTTGTCGAAATCGTTGGGCGAGTCCTGGATGGTCCGGTAGCGGGCCCGGAGCTCCGCGAGGTACCGGTCCAGCCCCTCGTAATCCAGGGCCTTCAGCCGTCCGTCGTCGGCGATGGCGTGGGGCTCGTAGCCGCTCTCGCGCAGAAGCCGCAGGGCGGCGCGGTCCGACTCGATGGCCGGCGTGAACACCTCGAGTATGAGGACCGGAGACTTCTCGCGGAGAAGCTTCTCGGCGCCCTTGAGGACGAGGTCCTCGACGCCCTCGACGTCGAGCTTGACGACGTCGGGGAAGGCCCCCGCGGACCGGCAGTAATCGTCGAGGGAGGTCGCCTCGGCGGTGACGAGCTCCGTCTTGCGCGGCTGCCAGTCGGCCCGGATCGACGAGGTGCCGATGAAGGGCAGCGGCGCGACGTGGAACTGGACGGTGCCCGAGGACCCGCTCATCGCCTTGTTGACGACGCGCACGTTGCTCTTCCCGGCGAGGTTGCCGCGCAGGATGGAGATCAACGTCGGGTTCGGCTCGAAGGTATGCACCGCTCCCTTGGGCCCGACGAGCGCGGACGCGAGCAGGCTGTAGTAACCAAGGCAGGCTCCGACATCGAAGAAGACCATCCCTTCGGCCAGTTCGCGGATGAGGAATTTGTTGAGCCGCACCTCGGCGTCGGCGTCGACGGTGGCCCCGTACAGATAGACCTCGCCGTAGCCCGAAGGGACGATGACGGTCATGCGCTCGCCGAAGAAGGTCGCCGCCGCTTTACGGGACGAGCGGCCCAGCGCGAAGAGCAGGTTGAGCCACCGCATCGAGGCCGAGCGCGCGACCGCGGCGAACGGATGCCGGAGCATCCGTTCGCCGCGGGGCATGCGCCGCAGCGCCACGAGGCGCTCCAGCCGCCCCAGCAGCTCGGTCCGCTGGTCCGACGGCGTCACTGCGCCTTGACGGCCGGGTTCTTCGAGAACGACAGCTTGTCGTTCGCCGCGTCGACGTCGACGTATATGGTGTCGCCGCGGTCGAACTTCTTGAGCAGGATGTCCTCGGACAGGGGATCCTCGACCGAGCGCTGGATCGTGCGGGCCAGCGGACGGGCCCCGTAGTTGACGTCGAAGCCGTTCTTGATGAGGAACTTGTCGGTCTCCGGCGTGAACTCGATCTTGAAGCCCTGCGCCTCGATCTTCGCGCGGACCTTGGCCAGCATCATCACGAGGATCTCGGTCATCTCCTTCTCGTTGAGCGGATGGAAGACGATGATGTCGTTGAGCCGGTTGATGAACTCGGGCGAGAAGACGCGCTTGACCTCGTCCATCACGGTCTCCTTCATCTTCTTGTAGTCACGGACCTCCTGATCGGCCGTGTCGGCCGCGGCGAAGCCCAGCGACTTGCCCTTGGAGATGAGGCGCGCGCCGACGTTCGACGTCATCAGGACCACGACGTTCTTGAACGAGACCTTATGGCCGAGGTTGTCGTTGAGCAGGCCGTCGTCCATCACCTGGAGCAGGATGTTGAAGATGTCCGGATGCGCCTTCTCGATCTCGTCGAGAAGCACGACGGAATAGGGCTTCCGGCGCACCGCCTCAGTGAGCTGACCGCCTTCTTCATAACCGACGTAGCCGGGAGGCGCTCCGATCAGGCGCGAGACCGCAAACTTCTCCATGTACTCCGACATGTCGATGCGGATCATCGAGTCCTCGTTGCCGAACATGAACTCGGCGAGCGCGCGGGCGAGCTCCGTCTTGCCCACGCCCGTCGGCCCGAGGAACATGAAGGAGCCGATCGGCTTCTTCGCGTCCTTGAGGCCGGCGCGCGAGCGGCGGATCGCCTGGGACAGGGTCTTGATCGCCTCTTCCTGGCCGATGACGCGCTTGTGGAGGTTCTCCTCCATGTGCACGAGCTTCTCGGTCTCCGTCTCGGTGAGCGCGGTGACGGGCACGCCCGTCCACTTGGACACGACGGCGGCGATGTCCTCCCCCGTGATGGTCGGGGTGGACTGGTCGCGCTTCTCGCGCCACTTCTTCTTGTTGTCCTCGAGCGCCTTGCGCAGCTCCTTCTCCTTGTCGCGCAGGCGGGCGGCCTTCTCGTACTCCTGGCCGGAGATGGACGCGGACTTCTCCTTGACCACCTTCTCGATCTCGACCTCCTTGTCCTTGAACTCGGGAGGCGTGGCCGAGGACTGCAGGCGGGCGCGGGAGCCGGCCTCGTCGATGAGGTCGATGGCCTTGTCCGGCAGGAAGCGCTCGGAGATATAACGGTCGGAGAGCTCGGCGGCGGCCCGCAGCGCCGAGTCGTCGTACTTGATCTTGTGGTGAGCCTCGTACTTGTCCTTGAGGCCCTGCAGGATGGTGAAGGTCTCGTCGACGGAGGGCGGGTCGACGATGATCGGCTGGAAGCGGCGCTCGAGGGCGGCGTCGCGCTCGATGTACTTGCGGTACTCGTCGAGCGTGGTGGCGCCGATGGTCTGCAGCTCGCCGCGCGACAACGCGGGCTTGATCATGTTCGACGCGTCGATCGCGCCCTCGGCGGCACCCGCCCCGATGACGGTGTGCAGCTCGTCGATGAAGAGCACGACCGCGCCCTTGGAGCGGCGGATCTCTTCGATGATATTTTTGAGTCTCTGCTCGAACTCGCCGCGATACTTCGTTCCCGCGACCACCAAGGCCAGGTCGAGCGTGAGCAGCCGCTTGTTGAGAAGGATTTCGGGCACGTCCGCGGTTGATATCTTGGTGGCAAGGCCCTCGACGATCGCCGTCTTGCCCACTCCGGGATCTCCGATGAGGACGGGGTTGTTCTTCGTGCGGCGCGCCAAAATCTGGATCATGCGCTCGATCTCGTCGTCGCGGCCGATGACGGGGTCGAGCTTGCCCTCGCGGGCCATCGCCGTGAGATCACGGCCGAATTCGTCTAACGTCGGAGTCTTGGACTTGGTGCGCGTCGGCGAGCCCGAGCCCTGCTGGGCGCCTCCGGCGCCCGCCCCGCTCTGCTGCTGGGACTGGCCTTCGCCGAGGAGGTTGAGGACTTCCTCGCGGACCACGTCGAGGCGCAGGCCGAGGTTCTCGAGCACGCGCGCGGCCACGCCCTCCTCCTCGCGGATGAGGCCAAGGAGCAGGTGCTCCGTGCCGACGTAGGAGTGACCCATGTGCTGGGCTTCCTCGACGGCGTACTCGAGGACTTTCTTGGCGCGCGGGGTAAAGGGGATCTCCCCGAGAAGCATGACGTTGTCGCCGGTGCCGACGATCTTCTCGATCTCGGAGCGCACGCGGCGCAGGTCGACGCCGAGATTGGCGAGGACCTGGGCGGCGACGCCTTCACCCAGAGCGATCAGGCCGAGCAGGATATGCTCGGTGCCGACGTAATCGTGATTGAGGCGCTTGGCCTCTTCCTGGGCGATCAGGATGACGCGCTGGGCCCGCTCCGTGAATCGGTTCGACATGAGAATTCTCCTGGAAGTCCCTTCGGCTTCCCTATATTAGTGCGTTCCGGCACGAACAGCATGACACCCTCATGTTACGAATATGAGACGGGTGAAGGTTCCCGCCGCGGTCATTCTACATATTTTGCGAGCGCAAGGTCTTTACCGACTTTTTAGCGGCGTGTAATGACTTTTTGACGCTTCGGGGTTATACTCTGGATGACTTCGGGGGTGCCATGACTGTCCTCTTCACCGCCGCCATCGCCGTCCTCGCCGCGCAAACGGCCTTGGCCGAGCAGCGCGCGAACAAGGCCTTCAACACGGTCAACGGCCGCACGTCCATGGCCGCGCCGGCCGGGGGGCGCGTGATCACAGTCAACACCCCCGGCGGCGGCATCGCGGCGAACTCCCCCGTGTCCGGGCAGGCGCCGGCGGTGACGAACGCCATGATCACCGGGGCGCCGGTCGACGGCGGCCGCGCCTTCGTGGGCGGCGGCCGGCAGGCCGTTTCCCGCGGCTCCTCCCGCGGGGTGCGCCGCGGCGGCAAGGCCTTCTGGAGCGGCGGCCGCAGCGCCGTCGGCCCGGCCGACGCGCCCGCCCCGGTCCCGGGCGCCGAGGAGGCGCCTCCGAACTACAGCAAGCCGGGCGCCTTGATCCGGACCACGGGGCAGCAGCCCGTCTACGAGAAGGCCGAGACCCGGACCCACACGGTCGACGCCGGAGAGATCGTGTTCAACAAGCGCAAGGGCTTCGACGCGGGCCGCGCGCCCGGCGTCCGGCAGGGCCCCAAGGACACCCCGCCCCCGCCGAACCCCGTCACCGGCGGCAGCAGCGCTTACGGCAACGGCGCGGCGGCCAACTCCACCCCGACCTCGGGCTCGTCGACCCCCGCGAAGGACAACAACGGCAGCGGGAACAACGACAAGGGCAAGCCCGGCGACGACTTCGACAACCAAGGCGGCGACAAGGCGATGGAGACGGGCTTCTACGACGCGTTCTGAATCCGCTATGATGCCCGCATGCGGCTCATACCGCCCGCGGGCATCAATCTTTTCCAGCTCATCTACGTCCTGATCCGGGAGTATCGCGAGAGGACGGGCCTCGAGCCGCTGAACCTGTCCCTGGGCAACCCCGACGGGGTCCCCCCCGCGGCGATCCGCGCGCTCAAGGCGAAGTACGCGCAGGATCCCGGCTACGACTTCCACACCTACGCGGAAGACAAGAATCTGCTCCGCTTCGCCGAGGCCATGGTCGCGCTCCACGGCGGGATCGACGTCGAGGAATATCCCGCCCTGCGCGCTTTGCCGATCGCGGGCATCAAGACCGCGAGCGCCTTGATCCCGCTCGCCTGCGCCCTCCACCTCCCGGACCGGGCCCGGCGCGACTCGTTCCGCGTCGCCTCGAACCTCCCCGCCTACGACGTGATCGGGACCTGGAGCGCCTCCTATCTCGCGGCCCGGCGCACGGTGTGGCCGCTGACGAGCGCCGACAACATGCGCCTCAACGTCGCGCGCCTCAAGGAAGCCCTCAAGAAAGACGGCGCGGACCGCGCCGACCTCGTCTTCGTCATACGCCCCGGCAACCCCGCGGCCGTCGGCGCCTCCGCCGCCGACTGGCGGGAGCTCATCGCTTTCTGCCTCGAGAAGGGCATGCGCCTCGTCAACGACGGCGCCTACGCCGGCCTCGCCGCCGCCGGCACGCACGCCACCTTGGCGTCGGCGGCCAAGGACTATCCCGCGCTCGAGTGGCTCGAGCTGTACTCGGTGAGCAAGTCCTACAACGACCCCGGCGCGCGCCTCGGCGCCCTCGTCGGCTCGAAGGATTTCGTCGAGGACTTCATTTTGGTCAAGGGCAACACCGACTCAGGGCCCGTCCCCGGCGTCATGGCCGCTTACGGCGAGTTTTTGAATACCCCCGCCGCGGCGCAGGCCGCCCTCGACGAGATCCGCGGCCTCTACGAGAAGCGCCTCGCCTACCTGATCCCGGCTCTGAAGAAGGCCGGCTTGAGGCCCGCGTGCGCGACCGAGGCCGGCTTCTTCACGCTGTGGAAGACCCCGAAGGAAGCCTTCGGCAAGAGGCTGCCCGAGGAGAACCGCCACGAGGCGTTCAACCGCGCCGTGATCACCGAGACCGGCATCGTCGGCGTGCACTTCTCCGCCCCCGGGAACTCGGGAACGCCGGAGCCGCTGATCCGCTACGCGGTCTGCGCCGACGTGCTCGATAAGACCTTCCAGGAACGCCTCGAGGCGGGTCTGGCGCGGATCAAGCCGGTCTACTGAGCGCGCGACCCGCGCTACTGAGCGGTCACGGCGAGCGCGCGCTCGCGCGCGGCCTGGCGACGCAGCCTTTTGGCGCGCGCCCGCGCCGCCTTGGATCTCTTCTCCGGACGCGAGGCCATCAACGCGCGCTCGGCCTCGGCGCGGCGTCCCGCGGGGCTGGCGAACCAGCCCGCGTTCGGCGAGACCACGCGCGCGCCGCCGAGAGCGGCGGGAGCGACCGGAGAGACGACGGCGTCGTGCAGCTCCTCCGAAACCTTCGGCTGGGTCGCGCGGCGGGCCATGGCGCCGACCGTCAGAGCCAAGGCCAAGGCTCCGGCGAAGGTCCAGACGCGGCCGCCGCGGCTTCTTTCCATAGATACAGGTTAACCCGCCCGCGTCCCGCGTAAAAGGGTCTTTGGTCCTACCCGTGCGGGGTCTTCCTCCGCTATTCCGGAGATTAATGTCTGGCATTTATGTTGCTACGGGGTTGTCACGAGCCGTACACGAGGAGCATATATGAGAAAATTATGGGCCGCCTTCACCGTCGTGATCGTCGGATCCTTCGCCGTCCTGGGCTGGGTCGGCGTGGAGATGAACAACCACAAGCCTCCGATCCCTCTTTCGGTCGTCGATGAGACCGGGAAGGCCGTTTTCCCCGACGGGGCGATCATGGAAGGCCAGGACGTCTGGCGGGCGCTGGGCGGCATGCAGGTCGGCTCGGTGTGGGGCCACGGCGCCTACGTCGCCCCCGACTGGACGGCGGACTGGCTGCACCGCGAGCTGACGGCCGTGCTCGACGGCTGGGCCGAGGCGGAGAAGGCCGGGTCGTACGCGGCCCTTCCCGCCGAGCGCCAGGCGGCCCTGCGCCAGCGCGCCGAGACCTTGTTCCGGACCAACGGCTACGACGCCGCGACCGGGACCTTGACCGTGTCCGCGGACCGCGCGGCGGCGTTCCGTTCCAACCTTGAACACTACTCGGACGTGTTCGCCAACGGCCGTCACGCCTACGCGATGCCCAAGGGCGCGCTGACCGATCCCGACAAGGCCCTGAAGCTGTCCGCGTTCTTCTTCTGGACCTCGTGGGCCGCGTCGACGAACCGGCCCGGCAGCGTCCACACCTACACGAACAACTGGCCGCACGAGCCGCTGATCGGCAACCGTCCCACCGCCTCCGCGATGTTCTGGACCGGCATCAGCATCATCCTGCTGCTCGCCGGCATCTGCGCGATGGTCTGGTACTACGCGGGCGCCGGCCACGGCGGCGAGCACAAGAAGGACGTGCCGGCCCGCGACCCGCTGCTCGGGCTCGCGCTGACGGCGTCGCAGAAGGTCTCGCTCGCTTACTTCGCCGTCGTCGGCGGCCTCATCCTCGCGCAGATCAGCGTCGGCATCGTCACCGCCCATTACGGCGTCGAGGGCGACGGCTTCTTCGGCGTGCCGCTCGACCGCTGGCTTCCCTACGTCGTCACCCGCACGTGGCACATCCAGCTCGGCCTGTTCTGGATCGCGACGAGCTGGCTCGCCGCGGGGCTGTTCATCGGGCCGATCATCCTCGGCCGCGAGCCGAAGGGCCAGGCCCTCGGCGTCGGCGTCCTGCTCGGCGCGCTCGTCGTCATCGTCGTCGGCTCGCTGGCCGGCGAGTGGGCGAGCGTGTTCCACAAGTTCGCCGGGAACAACTGGTTCCTGTGGGGCCATCAGGGCTACGAGTACGTCGAGCTCGGGCGCGTCTGGCAGATCGGCTTGTTCGCCGGCCTGCTGATCTGGCTGGCGCTCGTCGGCCGCTGCGTGATCCCGCCGCTGGTCTCGGCCAAGCCCGGGACCTCCAAGCTGCTCGGGCTGTTCCTCGTCTCCGCGATCGCCATCGCGGGCTTCTACGGCGCGGGCCTGTCCTGGGGCCAGCACACCCACCTGACGATGGTCGAGTACTGGCGCTGGTGGGTCGTGCACCTCTGGGTCGAGGGCTTCTTCGAGGTGTTCGCCACCGTCGTGATCGCCTTCCTGTTCTCGAAGATGGGGCTCGTCGACGACGCGAAGGCCGCCGAGGCGACCTTGCTCGCCGCGACGATCTACCTCGCGGGCGGCATCATCGGGACTTTGCACCACCTGTACTTCACGGGCACGCCGACCGTGGCGCTCGCGCTCGGCTCGGTGTTCAGCGCGCTCGAGGTCGTGCCGCTGGCGCTGATGGGCTACGAGGCGTGGGACCACCTGCGGGTCTCGCGCGCCGCCCCGTGGATGCGCGACTACCGCTGGCCGGTGCTGTTCTTCGTCTCCGTCGCGTTCTGGAACATGGTCGGCGCGGGTCTGTTCGGCTTCATGATCAACCCGCCGGCCGCGCTGTACTACATGCAGGGGCTCAACACGACGCCGCTGCACGGCCACGCCGCGCTGTTCGGCGTGTACGGCATGCTCGGCATCGGGCTGACCTTGTTCTGCCTGCGGGCGGCGACGGCCGGGCGGCGCTGGAAGGACGGCATGATCTCCGTCGCCTTCTGGGGCATGAACGGCGGGCTCATGGCGATGTGCCTGATGAGCCTTTTGCCCGTCGGGCTGCTGCAGACCGTCGCGTCGATCGACACGGGCTACTGGTACGCCCGCAGCCCCGAGTTCCTGCAGACGCCGCTGATGTCGACGTTGCGGTGGCTGCGCGCGCCCGGGGACACCGTGTTCGCGCTCGGCGCCGTCGCGCTGATCCTGTTCATGATCGGGCTGGCCACCGGCCACTCGTTCGCCGATGAGAAGAAGGCCGCCGACGCCCGCCCCGACGGGAACCGCGAGCCGGAGCTCGTCGCTTAAGACGCGAAAAAGCCGCGCGCGGAGCCCCGGAGGCCCCGCGCGCGGCTTCTCTTATTTCACGGCGCGGTAGAGGTCGGGCGCCTCGGGGCCCTCGGCGTTGAGCAGCCCGACGGCGCCCTTCTCGAGCCGGAAGATCGCGTGATCGACCAAGGTGTAGGCGCCGGGGACCTTGAGGGTGAACTCGACCGTCGCGGCTCCGCCGGGCGGGACCACCGTCGTCTGGATGTTCTCGTCGCTCCTCGCCAGGCCGCCCTCGCGGAAGACGCGGTCGAAGATCGTGCCGATGACGTGGAACGACGAGGTCTTGTTCGGGCCGGCGTTGCCGAAGTAGACGCGGACCTTGTCGCCGACTTTCGCCTTCAGGGCTCCCTCCTCCGTCATCGAGCCGTGCTTGCCGTTGAAGACGACGTAGGTCGGCGTCTCGGCCGCGGCCTTCTCCGGAGCGTAGGTCGTCAGCCCCTCGAAGCCGAGCTCCTCCTTCGTGTAGAACTCGGACTGCAGGACGTAGAACTCCTTGTCGACCTTCGGCAGGCCCTCCTTTGGCTCGACGAGGATCAAGCCGTACATGCCGTTGGCGATGTGATCGGTGACCGGCGGCGCGGCGCAGTGGTAGACGTACAGTCCGGGGGCCAGCATCTTGAAGCGGGCCCGCGCGGTCTCGCCCGGCTTGGCCAAGGTGACCGCCGCGCCCCCGCCGGGACCGGTGACCGCGTGCAGGTCGATGTTGTGCGCCATCGAACTGGTCGAGGGGTTCTTCAGCGTGAGGTCCAGCGTGTCGCCCTCGCGCACGCGGATGAACGGGCCCGGCACCGTCCCGTTGAAGGTCCAGAAGCGGTACAAGGTCGGATTGCCGATGCTCTCCAGCAGCGGACCCGTCGCCTCTTTCGTCTCGAGCAGGACCTTGACCGTGGCTGGGGCCTTGCGGGCGACGGCCGGCGGGACCTCGGGCGCGGCGGTCAGGACGGCGTTCTCGATCGTTTCCGCGGCGCGGACCGTCGCGGACAGCAGCACGGCGGCGGCGATGGCGATGATTCTCATTTCCCCCCCTTTCCGGCGGCGAAACGGCGGATCAGCT
The DNA here is from genome assembly GCA_016182905.1 of Elusimicrobiota bacterium. Taxonomy (NCBI): domain Bacteria; kingdom Pseudomonadati; phylum Elusimicrobiota; species Elusimicrobiota bacterium. The sequence goes on along the minus strand of JACPFR010000014.1, from coordinate 60,931 downwards.
CACGGCGGCTCGAGAACCAGGCCGCGGCGGCCGGGCCGGTCTTGCGGCGAACCGAATCATACACCAAAAAGTTCCACAATTGCCGCGCCTCCTCCCCCGACAGGACAGGGCAGGCGCCGCAGCACGGGGGCCGCAGCTTGACGCGCAGAACCTCCCGGCGCCAGCCGTCGCGCGAAGGGGCGACGAGGCTCGCGTCCGAGTACTCCCCGGGATGAGCCCGGCGCTCGGCCGCTTCCCCCGCGGGGTCGATCTCGAGCAGGGGCGAGTTGATCGCCCGCGCCGGGCCGCCGTCGAGGAACCCGTAAACGCGCAGGAACACCTCCTTGTAGACGCGGCGCTGCTCGGGAGGGTAGCTCGAGACGTCGATCGTCGCGGGGCCGAGGTCCTCGGGAAGCTTCGACGCCTGGGGGGCCGGCTCCGCGCGGACGGCGAGCGCCGCGGCGAGGAGCAGGCCGGGGATCAAGCGCGCTTGGACTTCCGCGGCAGCTTGAGATCGGCCAAAGTGAGAGAGCGCAGCGACGAGCGCATGCGCTCGTCGGCCTCGACGGCCGCGGCGTGCAGCGCGCAGGTCCCGCCGGCGGAGCATTGCCGCTCCTCGAGCAGGCAGCGCCCGTGCCGCCGGTCGCTGCCGCCGAGCGCCTCGATGACCTCGGCGAGCGTGACCTCCTTCGCCGGACGGTCCAGGCGGTAGCCGCCGTTGGGGCCGCGCCGGGAGTTCAGCACGCCCGCGCGGACCAGGGCCTGGAAGCTCTTCGCGAGCGCGGCCTCCGGCAGCGAGAAGCGCCGCGCGATCCCGGTCAGCTCCAGCGCCTCGCCGGGGCGCGCGGCCACGACCGCGAGCGCCTGGAGCGCGTGGCGCAGCGGCTGGGACAGGCCGACCAGGTTCATATCCGGAGTCATGATTCCCGGATTGTAGCCGATTTGATTCCCGTCGGGGAATGCCCTACACTATCATCATGAGCCACGCCGAGCCCGTCGCCGCCGAGCCTTCCTCCGACCTCCGCAACAAGACCCTTCTCGTCATCTCCTCGCCCAACCCGAAGAAGAAGTTCATCTACACGCGCCTCAAGGAGCTGGGCTCGAAGATGATCCTGATGTCCTCCGAGGCGAACTGGGTCAGCAAGCTCACCGACGGCTTCGTCGAATGCGACCCGCTCGACGAGGTCGCGTGCGTGGCGAAGGTCGAGGAGCTCGTCAAGACGCAGAAGATCGACGGCGTCATCACCTTCTGGGAGAACGCGGTGCCGCTGTGCGCGACCTTGGCGCAGCGCTTCGGCTGGATCGGCCACACGCCGCAGGCCGCGCTCAACGCGCGCAACAAGTACCTGACGCGCCAGACGCTCGAGAACGCCAAGCTCGGCAAGTACCAGCCGGCGTGGGCGCTGATCAAGAGCCACACCGACCTCGAGAAGGCCGCGGCGCGCATCGGCTTCCCCCTCGTGCTCAAGCCGGCGTGGGGCGTGAAGTCGCAGTTCGTCGTCAAGCTCGACAATCTCGACGAGGCGAAGAAGGCGCTCGACTACATCAAGACGAACATGACGCCGGCCTTCGATCCCATCTACAAGTACGGCACGGACATCCTCGCGGAAGAGTTCATGGACGGGGCCGAGATCGACGTCGACCTGCTGGCGCAGAACGGCGAGGTCAAGTTCCACGCCTTCAACGACAACTTCCCGACCAAGGAGCCGTTCTTCGTCGAGACCGGCGACGCGATGCCGTCCCGGCACGAGGACAAGGACCTCTCCGACACTTTGCGCATGGCCAAGGAGGTCGTCAAGACTTTGGGCCTGACCAACGGCGCGCTGCACCTCGAGGCGAAGATCACTCCCTCGGGCCCCAAGCTCGTCGAGATCAACGCGCGCATGGGCGGCGACTACCTCCACGACTGGATCAAGACCGTCTGGGAGGTCGACGTCATCGAGGAGGCCGCGCGCATCGCCGTCGGCCAGGACTGCCGCCCCAAGCGCCTCAAGGATCCCCGCTGCCACCTCGTCGGCAAGTACCTCATACCCGAGTACTCCGGCGTCGTCACCGGGGTCAAGTTCCCCCAGGAGAAGCCCGACCCCGCCAAGGTCCACGAGATCGCGGTGCAGAAGGAGCCCGGCGACGCCGTGCTCGTCCCGCCGGAAGGCTTCGAGACGATCGGCTGGGTCGTCGGCCGCGGCGACACCTACGCCGAGGCCGAGGAGAACCTCGACGAGACCCTGCGCCAGGTCTCCATCAACATCGTGCGCTTCGACTCGACCTCGTCTTTGGGAAAGACCAGGCGCAAGAACCGCTTCGGCGCGGCTCAAGTCTCCCGCCGCCGCATCCTTCAATCCGCACGCATTGAAAAAGTGCGTGGTACTGGGTTCGATAAGAAATCTCTACATGTCGGGATTCTCTGCAATATCTTCGACGCCGAAGGCGGCGAAGAAGGTGCGGTCCATTCGGATTTGACGTCGGTGGGCCGGAATATCCAAAAGGCCGTCGAATCGAAGGGCCACAAGGTCACGTTCTTCGACATGAATGAAACGCCGCTGCCGTTCGACAAGATCGCCAACGCCAACGTGGACATGATCTTCAACGTCTGCGAGCGGATCAATAATTCGTCCTTGCTGGAACCCCATGCCGCGGCCATTCTCGACTGCTTGGGAATCCCATACACCGGCTCCAATCCTCTTACGTTGGCGCTGTGCATCGACAAGATCAAGGTGAAGAAGATCCTGGAGCAGCACGGCCTGCCCACGCCCAAGTTCGACTACGTCTTCGAGAAGAACGAACCCATCCGCGAGGACCTTCGTTATCCGTTGATGGTCAAATTGGCCAATACGGACAACTCGATCGGCATCTCGAACATGTCGGTCGTGACGAGCCTGAAGGCCTTGAAGGACCAGGTCGCGATGCTCCTCGAGAAGTACAATCGTCCCGTTCTGATCGAAGAATTCATCGAGGGCGACGAGGTCGACGTCTCCATCATGGGCAACGAGGACCGCGTGAAGGTGCTGCCGCTGTCGCGCTCCATCTTCGACGACCTGCCCAAGGGGACCTGGGGCATCTACCCCTTCCAGGCGAAGTGGGAGGAGAATTCCGTTTATTCAAAAATCCGGGTCGAGAGGCCGGCCAAGTACTCCCAGAAGCTCTCCGCCCTGATCTCCGAGATCTGCCTCGACGCCTACCGCATCTTCGACTGCCACGACTACGCGCGCATAGAGGTCCGCGTCGACCGCTCCGGCAACCCGTACATCCTCGAGATCAACCCGAACCCGTCGATCTCCGACGGCGACTGCGTGCCGGCCTGCGCCGAGGTGATCGGCCACAACTACGCCGACTTCATCGAGGAGATCATGAAGGAGTGCATCTCGCGCTACCGCGCGCGCCCTCCTTATTACCACCTGCAGAGCGCGATGACGCCCTTCTGATGAAGGTCCTCGTCACCGGCGCCTCGGGCTACATCGGCAGCCACGCCTGCCTCGAGCTGCTGAAGGCCGGCCACGAGGTCGTCGGCTTCGACAACTTCTCCAACTCCTCCCCGGAATCCATCGAGCGCGTCAAGGCGCTGGCGGGCAAGCCGATGCGCCTCGAGAAGCTCGACCTGCGCGACCCCGACGGTTTGGACGCGCTGATCGGGGAAGGCTTCGACGCGGTCATGCATTTCGCGGGCCTGAAGGCCGTCGGGGAGTCCGTCGAGAAGCCCCAGCTCTACATGGACAACAACGTCCTGGGAACCCACCACCTGCTCGCGGCGCTGGAGAAGGGCGACTGCCGCCGCCTCGTCTTCTCGTCGTCCTGTACGGTCTACGGCGCCGTCGAAAAAAACCCCGTGGATGAGCGCCACCCGAGATCGGCCGTGAATCCTTACGGCAAGACGAAATTAGATATCGAAGACATGTGCTACGAGCTGGCGAGCGAGGACAAGCGCTGGAAGATCGCGCTGCTGCGCTACTTCAACCCGGTCGGCGCCCACGAGAGCGGCCGCATCGGCGAGGACCCGCGCGGCGTGCCCAACAATCTGATGCCGTTCGTCATGCAGACCGCCGTCGGCCGCCAGGAGTCCGTCAACGTCTGGGGCGGGGACTACCCCACCCACGACGGCACCGGCGTGCGCGACTACATCCACGTCGTGGACCTGGCCCAGGGCCACGTCGCCGCGCTCGACAAGCTCGACTCGTTCAAGGGCGCCCAGGCCGTCAACCTCGGCGCCGGACGCGGCTACTCCGTGCTCGAGGTGATCGCCGCCGCCGCCAAGGCCGCCGGCAAGACCATCCCGCACAAGATCATGCCGCGCCGCCCCGGCGACGCCGCCGCCATCTGGGCCGACGCCTCGCTGGCGAAGAAAAAGCTCGGCTGGGAGACGACCCGCGGCCTCGATGAGATGTGCGCCGACTCCTGGAACTGGCAGAAGCAGAACCCCCAGGGCTACGAGGGCTGATGCTCTTCGCGCTGAAGCTCGTCGTGTCCGCGCTGATCATCGCCGGCGCCTCCGAGCTCGGCAAGCGCTCGACCTTCGCGGGCGCGATCCTGATCTCCCTTCCCTTATCGTCGCTGCTCGCCGTCACGTGGCTGTACGTCGAGACGAAGGACACGGCGCGCGCCGCCGCGATGACGAGCGGGGTCTTCTGGGCGGTCCTGCCCTCGCTGCTCTTCTTCCTGGTGCTCCCCGCCCTGCTCAAGCGCGGCTGGGGCTACTGGCCGGCGCTCGGCGCGGCCTGCGCGGCGACGGCCGCCGGCTACGCGGCGTACGCCGCGGCGGCGCGGCGCTTCGGCCTGGTCCTCTAGGCGGAACTGTTTCCAGAAACAGTCGGACGGGGCTAGCGCCGGCGCGAGTCCGGACCTGTAAGTCTTTCTTGGCGAGATCGGTATGAAGTCGACGGAGGCCGCGTGACGAATCAGATCGATAAGAGTCCGTTGTCCAGGCTGAAGGAGCACCTCCCGTTCCTGATCGAGGCGGGCTGGTCCCCGAGCCTCGTTTTCATCCTCCATTGCGTCCTCTCGCTCGGCTTCGACGCCTATGACGTCCTCCCTTCCCTCGACGTGCCGATGCACCTGCTCGGCGGCGCTGCCATCGCCTATTTCTTCCATGTCGTCGTCGCCTACGCCGACCGTCTCGGCTGGGTCCGCGTCGGGAGCAAGGCGGCCGAGTCGATCATGGTCTTCGGCCTGGTCGCGGCCGCGACCGTCGTTTGGGAGTTCGCGGAGTTCCTTGGCGACTATTTATTCCGCCTCGGCGCCCAGCCGGACGTGGCGAACACGATGAAGGACCAGTTCATGGGGCTCGTCGGCGGCGTCGCCTACATCGGATTCCGCCTCAAGGGCGTCCCGGCCGGCGCGCCGGCCTTGCTGAGAGAAGACTAGATGCCCTTTACCCCGTTCCATTTCGGGCCGGGACTGCTGGTGAAAGGCCTGGCGCCCGGCCGCTTCTCCTGGACGACCTTCGCCGCCGCGCAGGTCCTCATCGATTGCGAGACGCTCTATCACATCCTGAAGCACGAATATCCTCTCCATCGCGGGCTGCATACCTTCATCGGGGCGACGTCGGCGGGTTTGGCGACCGCGATCTTATTCCTCGGCCTGCGCCGCCTGGCTCCCGGCCCCGTCGCGCGGCTGGAAGCGTCTTCCCCTTTCCTGAAATCCGAGGTCTCGACGGCCGGGATCCTCGCCGGAGGGCTGGTCGGGGGAGCCTCCCATCCTTTTCTGGATGGGCTCATGCACGGCGACGTCCGGCCCTTCGCGCCCTGGTCCGACGCCAATCCTTTATTAGGAACGATCGGGCTGGGTTCGCTTCACTTGGCGTGCTTCGCCGCGGCCATGGCCGGCGTGACGCTCCTGTGGGCGCGCTCGAACCGGAATCACTCGGGATAATCACTATTCCCGGGAATAGTGATTATCAATAGTTTTTTCCTGCCTCGCGGCTGTTTCCGGAAACAGCCGGCCATGGACTCGCACCGGCGCGAGTCCGATGTCCCCGCCGCTAGCGCACGACCTTCATGCGCGACGGCGGCCAGTAGATGAACCAGGCCTTGCCCTTGATGAAGCGGTCGTCGACGGGGCCCCAGTAGCGCGAGTCGCAGGAGTGGTCGCGGTTGTCGCCCATCATGAAGTAGGCGCCCTCCGGGACCTTCACGGGCCCGAGGAAGTCCTTCTGGATATCTCCAAGCTCGCGGTCGAGCTTGTGCTCCTGCCAGAGCCGCTGGTAGCGCTCGGGTGAGATCTCCTTGGCGTGGACCGACTCGGGCTGGCGGTAAGGCTCGTCCCACTGGGCGTAGTTCTCGTCGCTCATCAGCTTGCCGTCGACGATGACCTTCCCGGCGCTGACGGTGATCGTCTCGCCGGGCAGGCCGATGACGCGCTTGATGAAGTTCTCCCCCGCGTTGATCTTTCCGCAGTGCGTGTCGCGCGGGTCGGTGACCGGGAACTCGAAGACCATGACGTCGCCGCGCTGGACCTTGCGCAGGGGCAGGACGCGCTTGCCCCACAGCGGCACGCGCAGGCCGTAGACGAACTTGTTGACGAAGAGATGGTCGCCGATGAGCAAGGTCTTCTCCATCGAGCCGGACGGGATCTTGAACGCCTGGATGAGGAAGGTCATGAGGACCCAGGCGAGCAGGGCCGAGGAGAACACGGTGTCCGCCCACTCCAGGTCGTCGTCGAGGTAGAAGCGGCGGCTCTCCACGCTCTCGCCCTTGGACCAGGCGCGCCAGAAGCCGATGGTGGCGAAGACGGCGGCGGCCGTGAGCGCGGGCAGGAGGTCGCCCACGCGCAGGACGCGCGCCCACAGCGCGATGACCTTGGTGCGGCCCTCGAACACCATGGTCAGGATCATGACGATGGAGAAGGCCGCGATCGCGTAGAACAGCGCGTGCCACAGCGCCGACTGGAGCGGGGAGACGGGGCCGCCGCGGTCCTTCCAGCGGCGGGAGTGCCAGGCGAAGAGACCGAGAGAGACGCCGACGAAAAGCAACCGTTCTTCCATGAAATTCCTCGTTACAGGCGCCGCTCGGGCTAGCCGGCGTCCTCGTCGATCTTGAGCACCGCGAGGAACGCCTCTTGGGGGACCTCGACGGAGCCGATCAGCTTGGCCCGCTTCTTTCCTTCCTTCTGCTTGCCCAGCAATTTCTTCTTGCGCGTGATGTCGCCGCCGTAGCACTTGGCGATGACGTCCTTGCGCTTGGCGCCGATCGTCTCGCGCGCGATGATCTTGCCGTTGACGCGGCCCTGGATCGCCACCTCGAAGTTCTGGCGGTCGATGAGCTCCTTGAGCTTCTCGCAGAGCTTGCGCGCGACGTCCTGCGCCTTGTCGCGGTGCACGATCTGGGAGAGCGCGTCGACGGGCTCGGCGTGGATGAGGATCTCGAGCTTGACCATGTCCGACTCGCGGTCGCCGATCGGCTGGTAGTCGAGCGTCGCGTAGCCCTTGGAGACCGACTTGAGGCGGTCGTAGAAGTTGACGACCATCTCGGCAAGCGGCAGCTCGTACTTGATGAGCATGCGCGTGGGCGAGAGGTACTCGATGCCGACGTACACGCCGCGGCGCTCCTTGATGAGGTTGAGGACCGGCTCCTGGTGCTCGATGGGCAGCACGATGGTCAGCAGGACGTAGGGCTCCTCGATGGTCTTGATGAAGCCGTGCTCGGGGAACTTGGCCGGGTTGTCGATGACGATCCACTTGCCTTCGTAGGTCTGCACGCGATAGATGACGTTCGGCGCGGTCACGATCAGGTCGAGGCCGAACTCGCGGGTGAGACGCTCCTTGACGATGTCCATGTGCAGCAGGCCGAGGAAGCCGAGGCGGTAGCCGAAGCCGAGCGCCTGCGAGGAGTCGGCCATGTAGTTGAAGGACGAGTCCTCCAGGTTGAGCTTGTCGAGGGCGTACTTGAGGGCCGTGTACTCGGTCTGGTCGATCGGGAAGATGCCGGCGAAGACGACCGGCTTGGCTTCTTTATAGCCCGGCAGGGGAGCCGTCAGCGGACGGTCCTTCTCCATGACCGTGTCGCCGACGCGCACGGTGTGGATGTCCTTGATGCCGCAGATCAGGTAGCCGGCCTCGCCGGCGCCGAGCGTGTCGGCGGGGACCATCTTGGGCTTGAGGAAGCCGACCTCCTCGACGATCGCCTCGGTGCCGGTGGAGAAGAACTTCACGCGCATGCCCTTCTTCATCGTGCCGTCGACGACGCGCACGAGCAGGATCACGCCGCGGAAGGTGGAGTAGGAGGAGTCGAAGATCAGCGCGGAGAGCGGGGCCTTCGGGTCTCCGGCCGGGGCGGGGATCTCCCGGACGACCGCGTCGAGGACCGCCTGGCAGCCCTCGCCGCTCTTCGCGGAGATCAGGACGGGGTCCTCCACGATCTTGAGCACGTCGAAGATCTGCTCCAGGGTCCCGTCGACGTCGGACGACGGAAGGTCGATCTTGTTGATGACCGGGATGATGCGCAGACCGACCGCTTGGGCGAGCGTCGCGTTGGCCAAGGTCTGCGCCTGGACGCCCTGCGTGGCGTCGACGACGAGCAGTGCGCCCTCGCAGGCGGCGAGCGCGCGGCTGACCTCGTAGGTGAAGTCCACGTGGCCGGGCGTGTCGATGAGGTTGAGCAGCCACTGCTGGCCGTCGGGCGCGGCGTAGTCCATGCGCACGGCCTTGGCCTTGATCGTGATGCCGCGCTCGCGCTCGAGCTCCATCGAGTCCATGATCTGGGCCTGCATGTCGCGGCGGGCGATGGTGCCGGTCATCTCGAGCAGGCGGTCCGCCAAGGTGGATTTGCCGTGGTCGATATGGGCGATGATGGAGAAATTTCGGATGCGGTCGGGGGCGCTCATGGTGTCCTAGGGGTTCTGCTCGAGCAGTCGCCGGACTTCGTCCGACTCGGCGCAGGCGATCGCTTTCGCCACGAGGCGCTTCATCGACTCGTGCTTGAGGCCGCGGATCGTCTGCTTGACGCGCAGGAACATGCGCGGCGAGACGCTCATCGCGTCGACGCCGAGCCCGACGAGCAGCGGCACCGCGCGCGGGTCCGAGGTCATCTCGCCGCACACGCCGACCCACTTGCCCTTGGCGTGCGCCGCGCGCACGATCGAGTCGAGCAAGGTGATGACGGCGGGATGGTACGGGTCGTAGAGATGGGTGACGTTCTCGTTGATGCGGTCGACAGCCAGCGTGTATTGAATGAGGTCGTTCGTGCCGATGGAGACGAAGTCCACGTGCGGCAGGAACGCGTCGAGAAGGATCGCCGTCGAGGGGATCTCGACCATGATGCCGAGCTCGAGCTCCTCCTTGAAGACCACGCCTTCCGCCGCGAGCTCGGCGCGCGCCTGCTCGAGCAGGCGCCGCGCGGCGAGGACCTCGCCGACGGCGGAGACCATCGGGATCATCACGCGGACCTTGCCCTTGAGCGAGGCGCGCAGGATCGCGCGCAGCTGCGTCTTGAACAGGTCGAGGTGGCGCAGGAAGAGCCGGACGCCGCGCAGGCCCATGAACGGGTTCGTCTCGTTCTTCGGCCCCTCGATGCCGAGCATGGAGAGGCGGTCGCCGCCGATGTCGGCCGTGCGGATGATGACCTCGCGGGTCTCGAGCGCCTTGACGGCGGCGGCGTACGCCTTGACCTGCTCCTCCTCGGAGGGCGGCTCGGTGCGGTTGAGGAAGAGGTACTCGGTGCGGAAGAGGCCGACGCCGTCGACCTGCAGGGAGACGACGTTCTTGAGCTCCTCGGGGGAGTCGAGGTTCGCCTCGAGCTTGAACGCCCGGCCGTCGAGCGTGACGGCGGGCTGTCCCTTCAGCGTCTCGAGAGAGCGCTCCTCGGCCTCGGCCCGCGATTGGACCTTCTCGTACTTGGCGACGGTCTCGGGGCCGGGGTTGATGATGACGAGGCCCTGCTCGCCGTCGAGGATGACCGTGTCGCCCGTGCGCACCCGCCGGCTGACGTCGGAGAGGCCGACGACCGCGGTGATCTCGAGGCTCTGGGCGAGGATGGCCGTGTGGCTCGTCTTGCCGCCGAGGTCGGTGGCGAAGCCGATGATCTTCGTCTCCTTGAGGCCCATCGTGTCGGAGGGCAGCAGGTTGCGGGAGATGAGGATGCACTCCTCGTCGATGTCCGCCAGCGAGCGCTTCTGGCGCTTCATCAGGTGGAGGAGGAGGCGCTTGCCGACGTCGAACAGGTCGTGGCGGCGCTCGCGGAAGAACTCGTCCTCCATGCGCTCGAATTGCCTGTTGACCTGCTCGAGGGCCTCGGAGAGCGCGAACTCGGCGTTGACGCCCTCCTCCTGGATGCGCTTGGGCACGTCGTGCGTGATCAGCGAGTCCTTCAGGATGAGGCGGTGGGCGTCGATGAGCTTGGCGTGGTGCTTGCCGAGGACCTTGAGCACCTTCTGCTCGGCGGAGTCGAGGTCGCGGTGGGTCGCCTTCTGCGCGACCTTGAAGCGGCGGACCTCCTCCTTGATCTTGTCGCGCGGGATCTCCACGCGCTCGACGACGATGTCCTCGTCCTCGACCACGTACGCGCGGCCGATCGCGATCCCGGGGCTGGCGGCTATCCCTTTGATAACGATCAAGAGAAAGCCCCCGACGGGAACGGATTTGACCACAAAGACACCAAGACACCAGGAACGGCGGAAGGGTTAACAGCAACGCGCGTTGCCGTTACCATTCTTTTCGTTCTTTGTGTCTTTGTGTCTTTGTGGTTCATTCGTTCGTTAAGTCTCATCGAACCGGCGCTCGAAAAGTTTTTCCAGGGCCTCGATGGCTTTCGCCTCGTCGGGGCCGTCGGCCTTGATAGTGAGCTTGGAGCCGCTCTCCGCGGCCAGAAGCATGAGGCCCATCACGCTCTTGCCGTTGACCTGGAGGCCGTCCTTGACGACGTAGATCTGGCTCTTGAACTTGCCCGCTTCCTGGACGAACATCGCCGCGGGCCTCGCGTGCAGGCCCATGCGGTTCTTGATCGTCATGGTTTTTTCCATCACGGCCGGACCCCCGCGGCCGCGGCGGCCATGCCGCCGAGGCCCGCGAACCCGAGCTGGGCGAGAGGGGACACCCCGCGCCAGGTGAGGACGAGCCCCGCGGCGAAGGTCAGCGCCGCCGTGAGGCGGTCGCCGACGCCGAGGAGCCCCGCGGCGATCGCGAACGACGCCATGGCGCCGCCGACCGTCGCCCGGCGCAGGCCCGCGATCCAGGATTGGACGGGAAGGCGGGTGAGGGCGATCACGGCGCGCTCGCCCTCGGCGAGCCCGCGCTGCAGGCCGTACGCCCGCGCGGCCAGGGCCGGGACGTTGTAGACGCACAGCGCGGTCGCCGCCGCCCAGGCCGGAGCGTGAGGCAGTCCGAGCCAGTAGGCCCCCTGCGCGGCGAGTATGCCCGCCAAGGCGCTCGCGGGGCGCAGGCCGCCCCAGAAGAACGAGTCGTACAGGCCGGCGAGCGACGCGCCGAGCGACGCCTTCTGCGTCACGAGCCGGGCGATCGCCGCCTCGCGCGCCGCGCCCGTCAGCGCGGCCGCCGCGGCCTCCTGGCGGCAGACGACGCCCGCGGCCAGCCACGCCGCGACCGGATGCGTGTTGAAATACTCCAGATGGCGCCCGCGGGCGGCGGATAGAGCCGCCGGCTCGGCCGCCCAACAGGCTTCGAGCCACGGGTCGAGGGCGAAGGCGAAGCCGGAGCCCTGCATCCGCGCGGGGTCCCAACGCGCCTGGAGCAGCAGCAGCCGCCCGGCGATCCGAGCCTTCATCCGCGGCGTCATGACGGGCAGGCTCATGAGCGCTTCAGCCCCCAGGCCGCGAGTCCGGACAGGCCGATCCACGGCGCGCTCGAGGCCGCGAGCGCCGCGCCGCCCTGGAGGACCGCGGGCGCGCCCGCCCACCAGGCCCGGTCCACGGCGCCGACGGCGGCGACGACCGCCCCGGCCACCGCGAAGGTCATCGCCGCGTGCAGGGCGATCGAGGAGCCCAGGGCCCGTCCGAGGGCCGGGCCGCCCGCCTCCGCGCGCCGGACGAGGGCGTCTCCGGTCGACGCGCGGCGGGCTCGCTCGAAGGCCTCCGCCCGGGCGTGGAGGACGCCGGCGGCGACGCCGCCGAGGAAGCAGAGGGAGAACGACGTCCCGCGGCCCGCGAGCGCCGTCGCCGTGCCCGCCGCGACCGGCGCCGACCAGGTCAGGCAGCCGCCGACGGGAAGGTCGCACAGGCTCAACAGCTCGAACGCCGCGCCGAACAGCATCCCGGCCTGCGCCTGGCCCGTCAGCGCGCCGAGCACCGCGCCCACGATGAGCGGGCGCGAGACCATGGTCTGCGCGACCAGGACCGCGTCGAGCTCGAGCACGGCCAGCACGGCGCAGGCGGCGGCGGCGCTCATCGGCCCTCCAGCGCGGCGGTCAAGTCTTCCTCGGCGTCGCCGGGAAGCGCGCGCCCTTCGAGGCGGACGCCCTTCGCCGCGAGAGCGCGCAGCGCGAGCCGGTCTTTCTCGTCGAGGAAGAGGGCGCGGCCGAGCTGGACCTTGCCGACCGTGTAGTGGAGGCCGCCGACGTTGATCCGGTCGACCGTCAGGCCCTTCTCGACGAGGGCCAGGGCCTCGGCGGGGCCGGGAACGAGGACCAGCGCCGATCGAGCGGCCATCCGCGGGGACGTCAAGGAGGCGGCCGCCTCGGCGACCGGAAGGACGAGAAGGCCGACGGACGCGGGAAGCGCCATCTTCATCAGCGCGGTCTGGATCTCGTCGGCGGCCGCGGCGTCGGAGACGACGACGACGAGGTCCACATTGAGGAAGGGCACCCAGCCCTCGACCACCTGGCCGTGGATGAGGCGGTCGTCGACGCGGAGTAAGGTGACGCCCATCAGCGGGTCCCCACCGCGGCGACGAACATCGCGCGGATGTCCTTGATCGACTTCTGCCCGTCGGCGACGACCTTCTCGACGAGGCGCGGCAGCGGCAGCTGAGAGCGGCCGCTGAAGGCGGAGACGAGCATGTAGAGGTTGACGCCGCTGATCATCTCGACGTTCTTCTCGTCGCGGATCAGCGGGAAGGACACGTTGTTGGGCGTGCCGCCCGGCATGTCGGTGAACACCAGCACGCCGTCCGGGCCGGCGAGCTCGGCCAGCGCGCGCTCGATGCGGCGCCGGATGTCCTCGATCGACTGGCGCGAGGAGGTGGCCACGACGCGCACGCCCTGGGCCTGGCGGCCGACGATGCCTTCCGCGGCCTCGACGAGGTACGCGCCGAACTCCCCGTGGGTCACGACGATGAAATTGATCACAGCGTGACGTCCCGGTGGAACTCCTGGACCGGGTGGCCGGTCGCGCGGAGCTTCTGCGCGAGCCAGCGCGTGCAGAACACGCTCCGGTGGCGGCCGCCGGTGCAGCCGATGGCGATCGTCAGGTAGGATTTCCCCTCGCGCACGTAGTGCGGGAGCAAGGTCGAGATGAGCTTATGCCAGTCGTTGAGGAACCTGCGGGCCACGGGCTGGGCCAGGATGTATTTCTGCACGGGCTCGTCGAGGCCGGTCTTCTTGCGCAGGGCGGACAGGTAATGCGGGTTCGGCAGGAAGCGGACGTCCATGACGATGTCCGCGTCGATCGGCATGCCGTGCTTGTAGCCGAAGCTGACGACCTGCAAGGTCATCTCCCGGGTGAGCGTCAGGCCGAGCGTCTCGGAGATCTTCTCCTTGAGCTCGCCGAGCGTCAGGCGCGTCGTGTCGATGACCTTGTCGGCCGCGCCCTTGATCGGGGCGAGGAGGCGGCGCTCCTGCTTGACCGCGTCGGCGATCTTGCCGCCGAGCGGGTGGCGGTGGCGCGTCTCCGAGAAGCGGTGGATGACCGTCGCGTCCGCCGCGTCGATGAACAGGACGTTGACGTCGAGGCCCTGGCTCTTCAGGCGCCGCAGCAGCGGCGGCAGCGCGCCGAGGACCTTGCCCTCGCGGACGTCCATGCCCAGCGCCACGCGCGTCATCGCCGGCGACTTCTGCACGAAGGCCGCGAACTCGTCGAGCAGCGCGATCGGGAGGTTGTCGACGCAGAACCAGCCGAAGTCCTCGAACACCTTGAGCGCCTGGCTCTTGCCCGCGCCCGAAACGCCGGTGATGACGAAGATCTTCTTCGGCGCGGCCTTCTTCATCCGCGCTCCTTGGTCTTCATGCGCTCGATGAGGCGCTGGTTGAAGTTCTCCGCCGAGAAGTAGCCCTGCGAGCGCAGGCGCTGGTTGAGCGCGGCGACCTCGATGAGCACGGCGAGGTTGCGGCCCGGGCTGACGGGGATGCGGATGAGCGGGATCTCCACGTCGAGGATGGAGAGCTTCTTGGCGTCGAGCCCGGTCCGATCGTACGCCGTGCCCGCGGTCCACGCCTCGAGCTTGATCGCGAGCTCGATGCGCGTGCGGTCGAGGATCGCGCCGATGCCGAAGAGGAGCTTGACGTCGATGACGCCGAGGCCGCGCACCTCCATGTGGTTCTTGAGGGGCTCGGGGCAGGATCCTCTCAAATAGCCGCCGCGGCGGTGCTGGATCTGCACCGCGTCGTCGGCCACGAGGATGTGTCCGCGCTTGAGCAGCTCGAGCGCGCACTCCGACTTGCCGATCCCGGAGTCGCCCTGGATGATGACGCCGAGACCGTAGACGTCGACGAGCACGCCGTGCATGGTGGTCGCCGGCGCCAGGCGCGCCTCGAGTGCCTCCGACAATTCGCCGGTCAAGGTCGTCGTGTCGTAGGCGGAGCGCATCAGCGGCACGCCGTGCTTCTTGCACGCCTGCGCCAGCGCCGGCGGCACCGGCGTGTTGTGCGTGACGATCACGCACGGCAGCTCGGCCACGGAGAGCATCGCCGACAGGGCGTCCGCCAGCTTCTTGGCGTCGGCTTTTTGGCAGTAGGCCTGCTCGCCGTTGCCGAAGATCTGCACGCGCTCCGCGCGGAAGCGGTCGAGGAACCCCGACAGCGCGAGTCCGGGGCGATTGAGGTCCGGCACCGTGATCCGGCGGCCGAGGGACTTCTCTCCCGACAGGAGCTCGAGGCGAAGCCTCTCGCCCTGCTCCTTGAGGAGTTCGCCGACGGTCAGTTCCGTCGCGTGCACGGCGTCAGCGCTTGAGCTTGCGGACGGGCTGGATGATCCCGAGGCTCTCGTCCTCGCGGCGGTAGAGGACCTGAACCTGGTCGGTGTCCTTGTCGAGGTAGACGAGGAACACGCGCTCGGACGAGTCGAACGCCGCCGAGGCCTGCTCGGGGGTCATCGGATAGACGGGCTGGCGCGAGACCGCGAAGGACGGCTCGACGGGAGGCACGGCCTCGGCCATCGTGTCGGAGGTCTTCGGCTTGTGGCGGCTCTTGATGCGCTCCTTGTGCTTCTTGAGCTGCGCGTCGATCTTGTCGGACGCGAGGTCGATGGCCGAGTAGAGGTCCGCGGCCGTCGCGATGGCGCGGAACGTCTGCCCCGGCGCGTGCACGATCATCTCCGCTTTATGAGAGCGCTTTTCCACGAAGAGAAAAGCCTGTCCCCAAACGATATGGTCGAAATATTTCTGGGTCTTCCCCATTTTCTGCTGGACGTACTCGCGCAGAGCGGGCGTGATCTTGAGCTGCTTGGCCGTCAGTTGGATCTCCATAGGTGAGAGATTCTAGCGGTTGGCCCTCGCGCTGTCAACGAATGAGGCGCCGTCGGCGCCGGCCTCGGGTTGACTCTATGGAAGAGAAACTGGTAGTATGGAGCCCGGTCCCGGGAAGAATTCCCGGGGCGCGCGGGCGCGTCGACCGCGGTCGCGAGACGTTGCGGCCGTTATTAAGATAAACACATATAAATAAAACATTTATCCTGTGGATAACCGAGTTATCCACATCTGTGAATAACCTGTGAAAATAGCCGACGGAATCGAGCTCTGGAATCAGACCGTGGAGCGCCTGCGCTCGGAGATCGGCGATGAGAACGCCGAGCTCTGGCTCAAGCCGGTCTCGGCCATATCGCTCGAAGGCGGGGTCCTGATGCTCAAGGTCCCCAACAAGTTCTTCTCGGACGGCATCAAGGAGCGCTACCAGAAGCGGCTGATCTCGCTGCTGCGCGACCTCTCCGGCCAGGAGATCGGCATCGACTTCCGCGTCGAGCGGGACCTGACGCGCGTGCTTCCTCCCTCGGATCCCGTGCCCGAGGCCTCGCCCCAGTCCGACTTCCCCCTCTCCGAGCTCAACCCTCGCTACACCTTCGACTCCTTCGTCATCGGCGAGTCGAACCGCCTCGCGCGCGCGACCGCGGAGTCGATCTCGAAGAGCCCGGGCACGCAGTACAACCCGTACGTGATCTACGGCGGCGTCGGCCTGGGCAAGACCCACATCATGCACGCGATCGGCAACGCGATCAGGCGCCATCATCCGCGCTCCCGCGTCCTTTACACGACCAGCGAGCAGTTCGTCAACGAGTTCATCGCCGCCGTGCAGAACAACCAGATCGACGCCTTCCGCGCCCGCTACCGTTCGTTGGATTGTCTGCTCATCGACGACATCCAGTTCCTGATCGCCAAGGACCGCTCGGAGCAGGAGTTCTTCCACACCTTCAACGCCCTCTTCGACTCCCGCAAGCAGATCGTCGTCAGCTCGGACCGCTCTCCGAAGGAGATGTCGCCGCTCGAGCAGCGCCTGGTCTCCCGGCTCGAGTGGGGCTTCGTCGCCGACATCAAGCCGCCCGACCTCGAGACCCGCATCGCGATCCTGCGCAAGAAGGCCGCGCACGAGGGCTTCACCGCGCCCGACGACGTCATCCTCTTCATCGCCTCCTCGGTCAAGACCAACGTCCGGGCGCTCGAGGGCTGCCTGATCCGCCTGAAGGCCTTCCAGGCGATGACCGGCGCCCCCCTGTCCGTCGACGACGCCCGGGACATCCTGAAGGACTCGATCGCCGTCGACGACTCCTCCCCGGTGAGGGTCGAGACGATCCAGCGGGTCGTCGCGCTCAAGTATTCCGTGGACGTCAAGGACCTCAAGGGGCATCAGCGCACCGTGTCCATCTCGATGCCCCGCCAGGTCGCGATGTACCTGTCCTGCGTGATGACGGAGCTGTCCTCGACCGACATCGGCCGGGCCTTCGGCGGCAAGGACCACTCGACGGTGCTGCACGCGCGCAAGAAGATCGAGAAGAAGATCGAGGAGGACCCGTTCTTCCTCGAGCTGATCAACAAGCTGCAGGCGGACATCAAGGCGGCGGAAAGATGACCGCCATGTGTCCGCCGCGTGTACATCCGGCCTGTGAACAGTTCGTGTACTTTTTACGACGATCGTGGACGGCGCGCCGAACTGTGGACAGTGTGGATAAGCCGGGAGAGTTATCCACAGAGTCCGGACGGATATTCACCAAGGGGAGCCGGGTTATCCACCGCGTCCCCCGCTCGATGACGGAGAGGATGATTTAAATGAAAATAAACATCAGCAAGGAAGAACTGGCGCGGGGAGTCCAGACCATCCAGTCCGCCCTGTCCAGCCGGACCACGCTCCCGATCCTCTTGAACTTCCTTTTGGAGACCGAAGACGAGAAGGTGAAGGTCATTTCGACCGACCTCGAGATGGGCGTCAAGCACTACATCAAGGCCGAGATCGAGACCGACGGCTCCATCACCATCCCAGCCAAGAAGTTCGCGGACATCCTCCACAGCCTCCCGGAATCCCAGGACATCGAACTCTCAGTGGACGCGGGCGGGAAGATATCCTTGAAGTGCGGGCGCTCGCGCTTCGGCATCGTGGGCTCCCCGAAGTCCGAATACCCCGTCCTGCCCGAATTCAACAAGGCCACGTCCTTCGAGATGCCCGCCGGGATCGTGGCCGGCATGATCAAGAAGACGATCTTCGCGGCCTCCTCCGACGAGACCCGCCACGTGCTCAACGGCGTCTTCTGGGCCGCGCGCAAGGGCGTCCTCGAGATGGTCTCCACCGACGGCCGCCGCCTCGCGGTGTGCGCGAAAAAGATCATCCCGAAGGACAAGGAGTTCTCGGTCATCGTGCCGACGAAGGTCCTTTCCGAGCTCCTCCGGCTCGTCACCTTGCTCGAGATCGAGGAGAACGACGACCAGAAGATCCTCGTGGCGGTGACGGAGAACCAGATCACGTTCCAGCTCAAGGACACGACCATCCTCTCCCGCCTCGTGGGAGGGGCGTTCCCCAACTACGATCAGGTCATCCCGACGAAGCGGGAGGTCGTCTTCACCGCCTCGACCAAGGACCTCCTCGCCGTGACCAAGCGCGCCTCGCTCTGCGCCGTCGACCGCGGAGGCTCCGTCAAATACGCTTTAAAGAAGGGGGCGCTGCACGTCACCTCCTCGAGCCAGAACAACGAGTTCAACGAGGATCTCGCGGTGGAGTACCCCGGCGCGGAGTTCTCCGTGGCCTTCAACCCTCAGTTCGTCATCGACGCCTTGAAGCACGTCGACACGGACACCGTGTCGGTGGCGATGACGAGCCCCGTCAACCCGGCCCTCTTCGAGCCGGCCGGCGGCGAGGGCGACTATAAGTTCGTCGTCATGCCGATGAGGCTGTGACCGCGGAAAGGGAGAAGCCCGGGCGCTGGTCCACCGCCGGCGACCTGGTCAAGAGTTTTTCGTACCGCGCCGGCACGGTCAACGACAAGTTGTCCCTGCTGAACGCGGTGTGGGACAAGGAGTGCGGCGCCTACGCCAAGCACTGGGCGCTCGTGGCCGTCAAGAAGGGGACTTTGTTCGTGAGGCCGAAGAGCGCTGCGGCGGCCCAGGAACTGCAGATGAGGTCGGGGGTCCTGTTGAGGTCCCTGAATAAATATTTCAGTCGTCCGTGGATCACGGCGGTCAAAACAACTTATCGGTAGCGGAGGCGGAATGTCCGAAGCTGCGATGGAGACGACAGATATGGCTAAGAAGGACGAGAAGTACGACGCATCGAACATCCAGGTGCTCGAGGGGCTCGAGGCCGTGCGCAAGCGCCCCGCGATGTACATCGGCAGCACCGGCCCGTCCGGCCTGCACCACCTGGTCTACGAGGTCGTCGACAACTCCGTCGACGAGATCTTGGCGGGCCGCTGCACGACCGTCGACGTGTTCATCCACCAGGGCAACTCGATCACCGTCAAGGACGACGGCTCGGGCATCCCCGTCGACCCGATGAAGGACCCCAAGTTCAAGGGCAAGTCCGCCCTCGAGGTCATCCTGACCGTGCTCCACGCCGGCGGCAAGTTCGACAAGGGCGCCTACAAGGTCTCCGGCGGCCTGCACGGCGTCGGCGTCACCTGCGTCAACGCCCTGTCCGAGTGGCTGAAGGCCGAGGTCCATCGCGACGGCAAGATGTGGATCCAGAACTACAAGCGCGGCAAGCCCGAGGCCGACGTGAAGGCCGCGGGCAACTCCGACTCCCACGGCACCAAGATCTCCTTCAAGCCCGACCCCGACATCTTCAACGGGCACATGTACTCCTTCGAGATCCTGTCGAACCGCCTGCGCGAACTCGCTTTCCTCAACGCCGGCGCGAAGATCTCCATCACCGACGAGCGCGAGGACAAGCGCCACGCCTTCCATTATGAGGGAGGCATCTCGCAGTTCGTCCAGCATCTCAACCACAACAAGAAGGTCGTCCATCGCGAGCCGATCTCGATGACCAAGGAGAAGGACGAGGTCATCGTCGACTTCGCGATCCAGTACAACGACGACTACTCCGAGACGGTGTTCTCCTTCGTCAACAACATCAAGACGCCCGAGGGCGGGACCCACTTGGCGGGCTTCCGCTCGGCGCTGACGCGCGTCATCAACGACTACATCAAGAAGTACGACCTCCTGAAGGGCAAGAACTTCAACGTGACCGGCGACGACGTGCGCGAAGGCCTGTGCGCCGTCCTGTCCGCGAAGATCCAGAACCCGCAGTTCGAGGGCCAGACGAAGTCCAAGCTCGGCAACGCCGAGGTCGAGGGCATCGTCAAGTCCATCGTGGGCGACGTGCTCGTCACGTTCTTCGAGGAGAACCCGTCCACCGCGAAGTCCATCTGCGCCAAGGCGATCGCCGGCGCCGAGGCCCGCGAGGCCGCGCGCAAGGCCAAGGACCTCACCCGCCGCAAGGGCGTGCTCGACGGCTCGAGCCTGCCCGGCAAGCTCGCCGACTGCCAGGAGCGCGACCCGGAGCGCTCCGAGCTGTTCATCGTCGAGGGAGACTCCGCCGGAGGCTCGGCCAAGCAGGGACGCGACCGCGTGTTCCAGGCGATCCTGCCCATCAAGGGCAAGATCTTGAACGTGGAGAAGGCGCGCCTGGTCAAGATCCTCTCGAACGAGGAAGTCCGCACTCTCATCTCGGCCATCGGGACCGGCATCGGGGAAGGCGAGGACGGCCTGAAGATGGACAAGCTCCGCTACCATAAGCTGATCATCATGGCCGACGCCGACGTGGACGGCCAGCATATCCGCACCTTGATCCTGACCTTCTTCTACCGGCAGATGAAGCAGCTCGTGGAGAACGGCCACATCTACATCGCCCAGCCCCCGCTCTTCAAGGTCAAGAAGGGCAAGACGGAGATGTACGTGGACACCGAGGAGAAGATGGAGCAGTGGCTTCTCAATGAAGGACGGAATTCTTTGGAAGTCACCGCGGTCAACCCGGCCAACGGCAAGTCGAAGAAGCTCGACGCCGAGGACCTGCGCGACCTGCTCAAGCTCCTGGCCGAGCTCGAGAGCCTGATCCGCCACATCGCCCGCAAGAGCCTGCACCTCGAGGACTTCCTCGAGTACCAGGCCAGCGGCAAGCTGCCCCTGTACCGCGTCGAGAAGAGCGCCGGCGAGTACCAGTTCTTCTACTCCGACAAGGAATGGAAGGTCTACCGCGACGCCTACGTCGCCGAGCAGAAGGCCAAGCTCGTCGCGGAGCGCGCCGAGAAGAAGAAGGCCCCCGCCGCGAAGGCCGCCCCCGCCGACGGCGAGGCGCCCGTCGAGGAGTCCGCCCTCAGCGAGGCCGACGAGGAATCCCTCGAGCCCGACGTGCAGGAGCTCTGGGAGATGGCCAAGCTCGAGACGTTGGCCAAGAAGTTCAAGGACATGGGCCTGGACCTGAAGTGGTACGAGGTCATGCGCGACGAGAACACCAAGCCCTTGTTCCGCGCGAAGACCTCGCACAACGAGGTCGACGGCTACAGCTTGAAGGACCTTCTCGAGATGGTCCGCGACGCCGGCCGCCACGGCGCGCAGATCCAGCGCTACAAAGGTCTCGGCGAGATGAACCCCGAGCAGCTCTGGGAGACCACGATGGACCCGAAGCGCCGCCGCCTGCTCCAGGTCAAGGTCGTCGACGCCGCCGACACGGAGAGCGCCTTCGTCACCCTCATGGGCGACAAGGTCGAGCCGCGCCGGCTGTTCATCGAGAAGCACGCGAAGGAAGTCAAGAACCTCGACATTTAGCAGGACACGCGGTATTGAAAGGAAAGTCCGGAATCATCGAACGCGGCGGATCGTCGCTGTCGTAGACGACAGTCGTGTTGTGAATCGTGTGGATAACTAACGGCCCGTAAAGCAATCACTCTTCGGAGATAATCATGAGCAAGCCCGATCAGCCCGAACTCACTCCCGAACCCGCCGGCAACATCATCCAGCGCGACCTCGGCGCCGAGATGCGCGGCTCCTACATCGACTACTCGATGTCGGTCATCGTCGGCCGCGCCCTGCCCGACGTGCGCGACGGCCTCAAGCCCGTCCATCGCCGCATCCTGTACGCGATGCACGACGAAGGCCTCGCCTCGAACAAGAAATACTCGAAGTGCGCCGGCGTCGTCGGCGAGGTCCTCAAGAAGTACCACCCGCACGGCGACTCCGCCGTGTACGACGCGATGGTGCGCATGGTCCAGGAGTTCTCGCTGCTCCACCCGCTCATCGACGGCCAGGGCAACTTCGGATCAGTGGACGGGGACCCGGCTGCCGCTTACCGTTATACGGAGTGCCGGCTCGCCAAGATCGCCGAAGAGGTCATGTCCGACATCGACCAGGACACGGTCGACTTCACCGCCAACTTCGACGGCACCACCACCGAGCCGTCGGTCATGCCCGCGAAGGTCCCGAACCTGCTCGTCAACGGCTCGTCGGGCATCGCCGTCGGCATGGCGACCAACATCCCCCCGCACAACCTCGGCGAGGTCTGCGAGGCGGCGATCACTTTGATCAAGGACCCGAAGATCGAGAACAAGGACCTGATGAAGATCATCAAGGGCCCCGACTTCCCGACCGGCGGCATCGTGCGCGGCCGCGCGGGCATCAAGGACTACTTCGAGACGGGACGCGGCTCCGTCCGGGTCCAATCCAAGACCGAGATCGAAGACATCAAGGGCAACCGCCAGGCCATCATCATCCACGAGCTCCCCTACCAGGTCAACAAGGCGACCTTGCTCGAGACGATCGCCGACCTCGTCCGCGACAAGAAGATACCCGACATCTCCGACATCCGCGACGAGTCCGACCGCAAGGGCATGCGCGTGGTCATCGAGATCAAGCGCGACGGCAACGCGAACGTGGTGCTCAACCAGCTCCTCAAGCACACGCAGATGGAGACGACGTTCGGCGTGATCCTCCTCTCCCTCGTCGACGGGCGCCCGCGCGTGCTCGGCGTTCGCGACATGCTCGGCCACTTCATCCAGCACCGCAAGGTCGTCGTGACCCGGCGCACGAAGTTCCAGCTGCGCAAGTGCCTCGACCGGGCCCATATCCTGGAAGGCCTGATCATCGCGATCAAGAACATCGACCGCGTCATCAAGATCATCCGCGCCGCGAAGGATACCGACGCGGCCCGGACCGAGCTGATGGAGGCCTTCGAGCTGTCGAAGGCCCAGACCAACGCCATCCTCGAGATGCGCCTGGCCAACCTGACCAAGCTCTCGGTCGGCGACCTGCAGGACGAGTACGACGGGCTGGTCAAGCGCATCGCCGAGCTCAAGGCGATCCTGGCCGACGTCAAGAAGGTCTACGCGATCATCGTCAAGGAGCTCGAGGGCGTCAAGGACGCCTTCGGCCGCTCGCGCCAGACCCAGATCACCTCCGAGGCCGCCGAGATGTCTCTCGAGGACCTCATCCAGAAGGAGGAGGTCGTGATCTCCCTCTCCAACACCGGCTACGTCAAGCGCATCCCCGTCGCCACCTATCAGGCCCAGGGCCGCGGCGGCAAGGGCATCACCGGCGCCGACGTGAAGGAAGAGGACTTCATCGAGCACTTCTTCGTCACCGACACCCACGCCGCGCTCCTGTTCTTCACGAACCGGGGCCGGGTCTTCGCGCTGCGCGCGTATGAGATCCCTGAAGGCAACCGCACTTCGCGCGGTAAAGCCGTTGTTAATTTGTTGGCTCTTACCGGCGAAGAGAAGGTCACTTCCGCGATCGCCATCCGCTCGTTCGAGGAAAAGAAAGGCCAGGAGACCTTCCTGGCGATGGCGACCCGCAACGGAACGGTCAAGAAGACGCCCCTTAGCGACTTCGAGAACATCCGCCGCAGCGGCATCATCGCGATCACCCTCGACGAGGGCGACGTCCTCGTGGAAGTGCAGCATACCTCCGGAAAAGACGAACTGCTCGTCGCCACCAAGGACGGCATGGTCATCCGCTTCCCGGAGAGCGACATCCGCTCGATGGGTCGCGGCGCCGCCGGCGTGCGCGGCATCCGCGTCGACAAGGACGACAAGGTCGTCGGCATGGAGGTCTTCCCGCCGAACACGAAGAAGACCTTGCTGACGGTCTGCGAGCACGGCCACGGCAAGCGCACCGAGCTCTCCGAGTACCGCGGGCAACACCGCGGCGGCGGCGGCATCATCACGATCAAGACGACGGACCGCAACGGCTCCGTGATCGGCGTGAAGCTCGTCACCGACGAGGACGACCTGATGGTGATGACCGAGCAGGGCAAGGCCGTCCGCCTGCGCTGCAAGGACATCAAGACCATCTCCCGCAACACCCAGGGCGTGCGCCTCGTGCGCCTCGAGGAGTCGGACAAGGTGGCGCGCGTGGCGCCGATCGCCAACGAGCCTCCCGTCAGCCCGATCCCCGAGCTTCCGATCGACGGCGGCAAGAAGTGAGGCGCGCGGGTTGAAGCGGCGCATCCTTCCCGTCCTGGCGTTCGCGGCCTTCGCGGCCGCGGACGCCGGGGCGGAGCTTTCCGTCGAGGGCCTGACCTGGCAGCGCGCGCGCGTGGAGCGCGGCCGCGTCGTCGCCTGGGAGGACGCGCCGGCCGTCTCCGACGCGGCCCCGAAGCTCGACGTCCGCCTGCGGGCGCGGCTGACGCTGAAGAACCGCGGCCCGATGCCGGCGGAAGGCATCCTGATCCGTTACGGCATGACCGGGCGCATAAAGCCCGCCGGCGGCGAGGCCGCGGACGGGTCGTGGGGAGTGCCGTTCGCCGTCGATGAGAAGCGCGTCCCCAAGGTCGGCGCCAACAAGATCCTGGACGTGTTCCTCACCACCTCCCCCGCCCTGGAGCTCTACCTCAACAAGCTCGGCCGCTCCGGCTGGTGGGCGGACCGCGTGAAGATCCAGGCGATGATCGAGCCGCACCAGGGCGCGGCCGCGGTCCAGTCGCTGGAGACGGTCCTGGAGGTCTCGAAGTGATCGATCTCGGCGGCGCACGGAAGAATCCCGCCGTGGTCCGGGCGGCGCTCTCGTCCCGGAATCCCAAGCTCGGCGCGGCCTTCGACGAGCTGATCAAGCTCGACGAGTCGCATCGGGCCCTCCTCAACGAAGTCGAGGATATGCGCGCCAAGCGCAACGCCGCCTCCCAACAGATCGGGAAGGCCATGGCCGCCAAGGACACGGCGACCGCGGAGAAGCTCAAGGCCGAGGTCTCCGAGCTCAAGGGCCGGATGACCGATAAAGAAGCCGCGCTGCTGGCATCCGAGAAGCTCATACGGGACGCGGCGATGAACATCCCCAACATCCCGCACGAGACCGTGCCCGTGGGCAAGGACGAGACCGAGAACCCGGTCGTCCGGACCGCCGGCGAGCCGCGCAAGTTCGATTTCAAGCCGTTGGACCACCAGACCGTCGCCGAGAAGCTGGGCGCCCTCGACATGAAGACGGGCGTCAAGCTCGCGGGCTCGCGCTTCGCGCTGTGGCAGGGCTCCGGCGCCAGGCTCATCCGGGCGCTGGGGAACTTCCTGCTCGACCGCCATGCCCAGAGCGGCTATCTCGAGGTGCATCCCCCCTATCTCGCGCTGCCCGAGGTCCTCGAGGGCACGAGCCAACTGCCCAAGTTCGAAGCCGACATGTACAAGACGGTCAACGTCGAGGGCGACAAGGTCAGCACCCTCTACCTGATCTCCACCTCCGAGATCGTGCTGACGAACATGGTCCGCGAGGAGATCCTGCCCGCCGAGAAGCTTCCGATGAAGCTCACCGCGCTGACCGCCTGCTTCCGCCAGGAGGCCGGCACCTACGGCAAGGACGTGCGCGGCGTCATCCGCAACCACCAGTTCGACAAGGTGGAGCTCGTCTGGATCACCAAGCCGGAAGACTCGCTCGCGGCGCTCGAGCAGCTGACGAAGGACGCCGCCGCGACGCTCGAGGCGCTCGAGCTGCCGCACCGCGTGATCCACCTGTGCACCGGCGACATGGGCTTCGCCTCCCGGAAGACGTACGACATCGAGGTCTGGATGCCGTCGGAGGACAAGTACCGCGAGATCTCCTCCTGCTCGGACTGCTCCGACTTCCAGGCCCGCCGCATGCAGGCCCGCTTCCGGCGCGACCCGAAGGCTCCGGCGGAGCTCGTGCACACCCTGAACGGCTCGGGGGTCGCGGTCGGCCGCCTGGCCGCCGCCGTGCTCGAGAACAACCAGCAGAACGACGGGTCCGTGATCATCCCGCGGGCGCTGGTCCCCTATTTCGGCGCCGAGCGCATCGCGATCCCCTGACCATGAAGGGCATCCGGAAACTCGACGCCGTCGTGGCCAAGCTCCTGGGCCCGAAGGGCTGCCCCTGGGACCGCGAGCAGACGCACAAGACCTTGATCCCCTTCCTCCGGGAAGAGTCCGTCGAGCTCGCCGTCGCGCTCGAGGGCGGACGCTGGCACGAGATCGAGGACGAACTCGGCGACATCCTGTTCCACGTCCTTTTCCACGCGCGACTGGGCAAGAAGCGCTTCGATCTGGACTCGATCGCCGAGAGCCAGGCCAAGAAGCTGATGCGCCGCCATCCCCACGTCTTCGGCCGCACCCGGCGCTTCAAGGACTCGAAGGAAGTGCTGGCGAACTGGAAGACGATCAAGGCCGGCGAGCGCGCGCTGCGCGCCAAGGAAGTCGCCGCGCGAAACAGGAGAAAGAAGTAGATGTTCTTCGAAGGACCGGAGAAGAAGGTCGAGCTCGCGATGACGCCGGGACTGCCGTCCCTGCGCGCGCGCGGCCACGACTACTGGAAGGGCATCGTCGCGAAGTCCAACGCGCAGGTCCTGTCCACGATCTCCAACGAGTCGATGGACGCCTACCTGCTGTCCGAGTCGAGCCTGTTCGTCACCGACACCTGGCTGACGATGATCACCTGCGGCCGCACCGACCTCGTCGCCGCAGTCCTCCAGCTGGTCGACGATTTCGGGACCGATTCCTTCCAGTACCTCGTCTACGAGCGCAAGAACGCCCATCACCAGGAGTACCAGCCCTCCAACTTCTTCGACGACTGCCGCCGCCTGACCGACCGGATGCCCGCGAAGTCCTACCGCTTCGGCGACGGCGACGACCACCACGTCTTCCTTTTCCATCTCGACAAGCCCTACGTGCCGGCGGCGGAGGACCTGACGCTCGAGATCCTGATGCACGGCATCGACCCCCAGGCCTCCCGCGTCTTCATGTCCGGCCCGGCCCGCAAGAAGGACTTCATCAAGGAGAAGTCGGGCGTCTGGTCGATCCTGCCCGGATTCCAAGTGGACGACTATCTCTTCGAGCCGATGGGCTATTCCCTCAACGCGATCCGCGGCTCGAAGTACTACACGATCCACGTCACGCCCCAGAAGATCGGCTCGTACGTGAGCTTCGAGACGAACGCGGTCGAGGGCGACGCCAACGAGACGATCACGCGCGTGCTCGACCTGTTCAAGCCCCAGTCCTGCGACGTGATCCTCTTCCAGCCGCAGTCCTCGCGGCAGAAGATCCGCTGCTACTACCCGATCAAGCGGGCCGTGCGCCAGAACCTCGCCTGCGGCTACCGGGTGACCTTCGACCATCACTTCAAGCCCGTCGAAGGCGCCGCGCCCGCCGTGGAGATCGTCCTGTGAGCAAAAAGACCGTCTGGGTCGACGAGGTCTACCAGGACATCGTCAGGACGAGCTTCAAGCTCAAGAAGCGGCTCTTCAAGGGGCGCAGCCCCTTTCAAAGCGTCGAGGTCGTCGAGACGGCCGGCCACGGACGGCTCCTGCTCATCGACGGGATGACGATGGTCTCCGAGCGCGACGAGTTCGTCTACCACGAGATGATCGCGCACCCCGCCCTGTTCCTGCACCCGAAGCCGCGGCGCGTGCTCGTCATCGGCGGCGGGGACGGCGGAACGGTGCGGGAGGTGCTGCGGCATAAGACGGTGGAGAGCTGCACGTTGGTCGAGATCGACGGCCTCGTGGTCTCCGCCTCGCGAAAGCACATCCCGCAGACGGCCGGAGCCCTCTCCGATAGACGGGCGACGGTGCTCATCGACGACGGCGTGAAGTTCGTCGCCGAGACGAGGGAGAAGTTCGACGTCGTGATCGTCGACTCGACCGAGCCGTTCGGCCCGGCCAAGGAGCTGTTCGGGCCGTCGTTCTACGAGAACGTGAAGCGGATCCTCACCGAGGACGGCGTGGTGGCCAGCCAGGCGGGCTCCCCCTTCTACGAGATCTCGACGATCAAGAACCTGTTCAAGATCACCAAGCCGATCTTCCCCGTCGTCGAGGTCTGCCTCTTCAACAACCTGACCTATCCGGGAGGGCTTTGGGCGTTCACGTTCGCCACGAAAGGCCTTCATCCGCTGCGCGACTTCAAGCCGGCGCGCGTGAAGAAGTCGGGGCTGAAGCTGCGCTGGTACAACGCCGAGATCCACGCCGCCTGCTTCGCCCTCCCGAACTTCCTCAAGAAAGCGATCGGACGCTAGCGCGCGCATCGACGGGCGACTGTTTCCGGAAACAGTCGCCCTCGGGGTCCGAGCCGTTCAGTTCTGGGGATCGGCGGTGAAGTAGCCGCTGAGCGTCGCGAACTGGTTCACCCAGACGAACGACGACGAAGCGTACTGGTGGACGAACACGCTCCCGTCGAGGCGGACGGTCCCGGCGACCTTCCCGTCGCGGCCGTACAGCGTGCCGTAGCCGTTGACGAACGCCGAGCCCGACACGAAGCCGCCGCCGTTCTGGCAGGAGCCGCTGAGGTGCACGTAGCCCGACACGGGCACGTAGCCGCTCGCGCCGTCGCCGGCGTTGACGGGCATGTTCGCCGTCAGGTTCACCGAGCCGTTCATCCAGCCGCTGCCGTTCTGCGGCGCGCTGCAGTGCAGGTAGCCGGAGCCGGACAAGGTGCCCGAGGCCGAGACGTACCCGGAGGCCGCGGCGGCGCGCGGCGCGGCGACGGCCTTCGCCGTCGCGACCGGCACGACGACCGCCGGGGCGTCGACGGGGGGCGGGGCTCCGATCTGGGAGGCGATGAGCGCGGCGGCGGCCATGATGTTGTTCATGCGCCGATTCTACCCGAAAGACCCGCCCCGCGTCCAGGTCTTCAGGGCCAGGCGGCGGGGATCTCGAGCCTGTCCCGCAGGTCCTTCTCCATCGAGGTCATGCAGGTCGTCACCGACGGGGGCGCCAGCGCCGGGATCTTGAAGAACTCGCGCAGGCGGGTCCAGCCCTCGCGCCTCCGGCCCAGGGCCGCGTAGTCGTAATAGGCCGAGATCGCGAGGCCCAGGTACTCCCCCGCGTTCTTCTCGAGCTCGACCTTGAGGCGGCCCAGCGCCTTCTCCTTGCGCGCGATCTCCGCCGCGTAGAAGCCGGGATTCTTCGCCGACACGTCCTGGAACCCTCCGTCGCGGGGGGCGTGCAAGGTCGTCTTGAAGGCGGTGCGCGAGATCGTGCCGAAGTCCTCGCAGCCCATCGACAGGTAGCGCCCGAGCGGGAGCTCGCGGGCCGCGACGACCGGGCCGCTGTCGAGGCGGAGGAAGCGGCCCTCGGGGAAGGTCGCGATGCGCTCGATGCGGAAGCGCCGCCAGCGCAGGACGTTGAGCTCGGTGGCACCCAGGGAGGTCCGCGTCGCGCGGTAGGCCACGGTCAGCGAGCCGTCGCGGAACATGTCGGCGAAGCGGCCGGCGGGGGACGGGTCGAACTCGAGCCGCTCGACCGTCGAGGGGTGGGTGAAGCCCAGGTAGGCCTTGCCCTTGGCGACGACGTGGACCTCGAGCCGGTCGCCCCCGCCCGCGGCCGGGGTGTAGATCGCCGCGGAGGCCGAGAGGTCGCCGTTCACGCCGCTGACGCGCTCGCGCGCGTTGTAGCCCTTGCTCAGCCAGGCCGCGTCGACGGCGGCGAAAGGGCTGACCGCCTCGGCCGCGGCGAAGGAAGCCGCGGCGAGGACCAAAGCGAGGATCATCGGGCCCGGCGCGACAGCCAGCCGCGGCGGCGGAGCTCCTCGGCGACCTGCACCGAGTTGAGGGCCGCGCCCTTGAGCAGGTTGTCCGAGGTGATCCAGAGCGCCAGCTCCCTCGCCGTGGCGCCGCGGCGCAGGCGGCCGGCGTACACGGGGCCCTGCCCCCCCGTCGAGCGCGGCGTGGGGTAGTCCCCCTCGCGGCTGAGGACGAGGCCGGGTGTCTTTTCGAGGAGCGCGCGGGCGCGGGACAGCGCGACCGGGCGGGAGAAGGTCAGCCACGCGGCCAGCGCGTGGCCGCGGATCGAGGGCACGCGCACGGCGGTCGCGGAGACCTTGAGCCCGGGCGCGGACCAGATCTTGCGCAGCTCGGCGGCGACCTTGGTCTCCTCGCTCGAGTAGCCGTCCGCGCCGAAGCGTCCGACCTGGGGGATCGCGTTGTAGGCGATCGCGCGCGGCAGCACGGATGATCTGCCCGGGCCGAGCACGGGGGCGCGGCCGTCGGACTCGGCGCGCAGGCCGGACAGCGACGAGTACTGGGAGAACAGCTCGGCCAAGGCGGCCTTCCCGGCGCCGGAGACGGCCTGATAGGAGGCGAGGCGGACCTCGCGTACGCCGACGAGCTTGTGGAGAAGCGAGCCGGCGACGGCGAGGCCGGTCATCGTGCAATTGGGACCGGCGATCAGGCGGCGGTCCTCGCGGAGAGCCCCGCCGTTCACCTCGGGGATCACGAGCGGAACGGAATCCTTCAATCTGAACGCGGCGCTGTCGTCGATGGTCCAGACGCCGGCCTTGGCGAGCGCCGGCGCCAGCTCGAGAGCGACCTCGTCGGAGCTGACGAGGAAGACGAGGTCGCAGGAGCCGAGAGCGGCGGCCGAGACCCCCGGAGCGGCGAGCGCGCGCCCCTTGAAGCGCACCGAGGAGGCGGCGCGGCCGGAGGAGAACGGGCGCAGCTCGCCGACGGGGAAGCGGCGGCGCTCCAGCAGCGCGACGAGCTCCCGGCCGACCATGCCGGTGGCGCCGACGACGCCGACGGCGAGGCCGTTACCGGGGCGCATAGGGGATCATGTAGCCGTCCGAGACGCCGACGGCTCCGGAGATGTCCCGGGCCGCGCCGCGCAGGAAGGAGCCGGGGACGGGCGTCTTGTCGGGCGCGAGCGAGAACGCGTACGGCGGGCGGCGCTGGATGCGGGAGGCGCGCTGCCATTCGAGCTGGTCGCGCGAGGACTCGACCCACGCCTCGGCCACGTCCTCGCCGGCGGCGGAGAAGCGCACGATGACGCGCTTGCCGGCGCGCGCGACGCTGAAGTCGGCGACGGACACGGCCGGCTCCTCGGGCCCGGGCGGGACGAGCTTGATCGCGATCGCGGGAGCCAAGGTGTTGAGCGGGGTCTCGAGGGAGGCTCCCCGCGAGCGCGGCGGCACGCCCTGGATCGACCGGTTGAGCCAGGCGCGGGTCTCCCCCCCCGGCTCCTCGAGGTCGGCGGCGGCCAGGATCGGCGCGCTCGAGGCCTTCGTGAAATAATTCGTCGGCGACCAGACGATCAGGTAGTTGGGCGCGGTGAAGCTCACCTGCGACAGCGGCACCTCCGCCCAGAACCATTCTCCCGCGCCCACGCCGTCGACGCGCGCCTGCGGATCGGCCTCGGCGGGGATGTCCCGCGTCTCGGCGAGGAAGAAGCTCTGCTCCGACGTCCACGCGGGCGAGGCGGATATGCCCGCGTACACCTTGCCGGGGATGGTCTCGCGCAGCCAAGGCTTGTCCGGCACGGGCCGGGTCTTGGCGCGGCCGAGCTTGGCCCCGATGAAGGCGTGCGTGAAATCTCCAATAGGCGCGGGGGGCAGCTTCACGATCCAGGCGTTGTTGAAGCCGACGTACCAGTTGGCGTCCGGGCCGCCGTCCGCGAACCGGCCGTACTCGTGGAGGCTCGGCGCGATCGTGACGATGGTCGGGACGATCGAGCTCGTGGAAAGGGACGCCGGGAGCCCGTCCGCCGCGGCGGCGGTCAGGGCGGCGACGAGGGATAAATATGAAATTATCATTAATTTTTAAGTACTTTTAGTATGCGGTCGAAGTCTTCGAAGGAGAAGAACGATATTTGGATGGAGCCTTTCGACGCGGTCTTCTTCGTGCGGATGACGACCTTGGTGCCGAGGATCTGCTGGAGCGATTCCTCGAGCGCGCGCAGGTCCGCGGGTTTCGCCTCCGGCTTCTTGTCCTTGGCCGGCGTCTCCGCGACGACGGGGTCCGCCTCCATCTCGCGGGCCAGGGCCTCCGTCTCACGGACGGACAATTTGTTGGCGACCAGCTTTTGAAAGACGGCGTGACGGAGGTTGGGGTCGCTGATCGTCAGCAGCGCGCGGCCGTGGCCTTCGGTGACCTGGCCGTACTGAAGGGCTTTCTGGATCTCGTCGGACAGCTCCAGAAGCCGCAAGGTGTTCGAGATCGCGGCCTTCGACTTTCCCACCTCTTCGGCGAGAGAGGTCTGGTTGATGCCGAATTCCTTCATCAGACGCAGGTAGCCGAGGGCGACCTCGATCGGATTCAGGTCGGCGCGCTGGAGGTTCTCGATGAGGGTCAGGGCCATGCGGTGCTTCTCGTCCCGGGGCTCGCGGACGACGACGTCGATCTCCTTGAGACCGGCCAGCTGGGTGGCGCGCCAGCGGCGCTCGCCCGCAATCAGCTCATAGGAGCGGGTCGCCACGTCATAGGAGACCACGATGGGCTGGGCCAGGCCGTGCTGCTTGATGGAGGTGGCGAGCTCGGTCAGGGCCTCGGGCTCGAAGTGGCGCCGGGGTTGGAGATGGTTGGGGCGGATCTTGTCGACAGGCACCTTGAGGGCGTTTCCCTCGGACGGCGTCGCGGCCGCCGCCGCGGAGGCGGGCGAGACGACGGGCGCCGGGACGCTGGGGATGAGGGCCGAGAGGCCGCGGCCGAGAGCTTTGCGGGTCATGCTGGATTCTCCGTGGTTTCAGGTGTGATGGGCGAGGGTGGGGTGGACAGGCCGCGCCGGGACAGGAACTCCCGAGCGAAGGACATATACGCCTCGGCGCCTTTGGACTTGGCGTCGTACTGGAAAATGCTTTGGCCGAAACCGGGGGCCTCGGCCAGGCGGATGTTGCGGGGTATGATGGACGAAAACATCTTGGGGCCGAAGAACTTGCCGACCTCATCCTTGACCTGGTTGGACAAGGTCATGCGGGAGTCGAACATGGTCAGGACCCCCCCCTCGGTCTCGAGTTTGGGGTTCAAGGCGCTTTTCACTCTATCCACAGCGCCTGTGAATTGCGCCAAGCCCTCCATGGAGTAGTACTCCCCCTGGATCGGAATAACGATTTTATCGGCCGCATTGAGGGCATTGACCGTCAAAAGGCCCAAAGACGGCGGGCAATCGATGACCACGAAGGCGAACCTGTTTTTGACCGCCGAAAGGGCGCCTTTGAGCCGGCTCTCCCGGGCCAGGGCCGAAACCAGCTCGATTTCAGCCCCAGCCAGGTCGTTATTGGTCCCCGCGGCGGACAGCTTCGGCAGCGGACTTTGCTTGATGGTCTTTTCCAAAGGCATGAGGTCGACAAGCACATCGTACATGTTGGGATCGAATTCGTGCTTGTTGAACCCCACCCCAGAAGTGGCGTTGCCTTGGGGGTCCATGTCGATCAGCAAGGTTTCGTGACCAAGAACGGCCAAAGCTGAGGCCAAATTGACGGCGGTGGTGGTCTTTCCCACCCCCCCTTTCTGGTTTGCGATCGCGATTATTTCAACCATAGCGTGTTTACTCGTGAAAACTTGTTTTTCTAACGCCGATTCTGTTTACTCGTGAAAACTCCGCTGATGTTAGCATGTGGTCATAAAGTTGTCAAGTCTTAGCTAACCTGTTGTTTTGTATTATTACAGACTCCTCAGTATCGTTTAGTGTTGTTTGTTTATTTC
Source organism: Elusimicrobiota bacterium (assembly GCA_016182905.1). Classification (NCBI taxonomy): domain Bacteria; kingdom Pseudomonadati; phylum Elusimicrobiota; species Elusimicrobiota bacterium. Next base: position 27,549 of record JACPFR010000014.1, on the reverse strand, counting down.
CCGCTGCGGGGGAGGCTCGGGCTGGACAGTTTTGCGCTTTTATCTTACACTCAGCCCATGAACAACGCCGCGTCCTTGCTGGCCGCCATCAAGAAGGGGAAGTTCCACACGGTGATCCTCGCGATGCCCGACATGCAGGGCCGCTGGATCGGGAAGCGCTTCACCGCGCGCCATTTCGCCAAGTCGGTCGCGTCCCACGGCACCCACGCCTGCGCCTACCTGCTCACCGTCGACATGGAGATGGATCCCGTCCCCGGGTTCGCGCTCACGAGCTGGGACAAGGGCTATCAGGACTTCGCGCTGGTCCCCGATTTCTCGACGTGGCGCGGCCTCGCGTGGCTGCCCGGCACGGCGCTCGTCGTGGCCGACGTGCTGGACGCCGCCCACGAGAAGACGATCGCGGTGGCACCCCGGCAGATCCTCAAGGACCAGGTCGCGCGCGCCGCCGCGAAGGGCTGGTCGCTCAAGATGGCGACAGAGCTCGAGTTCTACCTGCTGCGGGAGACGTACGAGTCGGCGCAGAAGAAGAACTGGACCGGCCTCGAGCATTACGGAACCTATATCGAGGACTATCACATCCTGCAGGGGACCCGGGAGGAGCCGGTCGTCGGGGAGATCCGCAACCTCATGGAGGCCTCCGGCGTCCTCGTCGAGAACTCGAAGGGGGAGTGGGGGCCCGGCCAGCACGAGATCAACCTCGAGTACTCCGACCCGGTCACGATGGCCGACCTGCACACCGTGTACAAGCACGGCGCCAAGGAGATCGCGATGCAGAAGGGCGCCGCGCTCACTTTCATGGCCAAGTACAGCGACAAGCTCGCGGGCTCCTCGTGCCATATTCACGCGAGCCTGTGGGATAAGGCGGGGCGGAGCTCGGCCTTCTCGTTGGAGGGCAAGCCGACGAAGGAGTTCCGCTGGTTCCTCGGCGGGGCGATGTCCCTGGCGCGCGAGTTCTCCCTGCTCTTCGCCCCGACGGTCAATTCTTATAAGAGATACCAGGCCGCGACCTTCGCGCCGACGCGCATCGCCTGGGCGCGCGACAACCGCACCTGCGGCTTCCGCGTCGTCGGGGAGGGGGACTCCTTGCGCATCGAGAACCGCCTTCCCGGCGCCGACGCCAACCCCTATCTCGCGCTGGCCGCGACCATCGCCGCGGGGCTGCACGGCATCGAGAAGAGGATCGAGCCCCCGGCCGAGCTCGCCGGCGACGCCTACAAGGCGAACGTCTCGCCGGTGCCCAAGACCTTGACTGAGGCGATCGGCCTCTTCGAGAGATCGGCCGCCGCGCGCGCCGCCTTCGGCGAAGAGGTCCACGCGCATTACCTGCACGCGGCCCAGGCCGAGCAGGCCGCCTCCGACCGGGCGGTCTCCGACTGGGAGCGCGGCCGCTACTTCGAGAGGATTTGAGCAAGAGCCCATTCAAGACGTGGCCGGGCTGGCTGCGGGATGTCGTGTCTCTCGGCCTCATGCCGCGGTCCTCTTCGGCCTCGAGGCCGAGGGCTCGACGCACATGCTGTTCGCGTCGATCATGGCCGCCGGTTCGACGGGGATGTTCTTGCGAAAACTGCGATACGGCTGGATCCTGGCCGCGTTCTCCGGGGCTTGGCCCGGCGTACTGGCCGCGTGGCGTCATTGGTATTGGGACTTGGGGATGCCGTCGCCCGGAGGCTCCGCCCAGGCGCTGGTCCAGGCCCTGGGCTGGGCCGACGCCTCGGTGGCCGCGGCCATCGCCGTCGTGCTCCTCCCGTGCGGAGCCGTCGGGTGGATATGGAAGCTGAAGAGCGGCGACCTGGAATGAGGACAATCGCTTCAGCCGTTCGTATAATAAGGAAGCAGGGGGAACCATGAGCAAGATTATTTTTTTCGCGGCTCTTTTGAGCCTCGCGTTGTCCGTTCCGACCGTCGCCTCGGCGCAGGATGACTCCGATAAGCCGGTCGAGACGCCGTCCGGCGTGACGCCGGCCCAGCCGGACGCCCCGGGTGACGGGGCGACCCCGGCCAGCCCCGCGCTCGAAAATCGCGGCAAGCGCGTCGAGAAGCAGGGAAAAAAGATCGAGAAGAGAGGCGAGCGGCTCCAGCGTCAAGGCGAGAACATGCAGAAGCGGGGCGAAAAGCGCCAGGAGCAAGGGGAGCGCCTGCAGGAGAGGGGGGAGAACCTCCAGGAAAAAGCGGACCGGTTCGAGGACGCGGGGCGCGAGAGAGCCGCGGAGCGGGTGGACCGGGCCGGCGAGCGGCTCGAGCGCCGCGGCGAAGCGCGCGAGAAGCGCGGCGAACGGATGGAGAGAAGGGGGGAGCGTCGAGAGAAGCGCGGCGAGCGCATGGAGCGCCGCGGCGAGCGCCGCGAGAACCGGGGCGAGCGCCTGCAGCGCCGCGGCCGGCGCTGAGCGATGAAGCGCGCTCTCGTGACGGGCGGGGCGGGGGCCATCGGGGGAAACCTCGTCGCCGCGCTCGTCCGCGAGGGCTGCCGCGTGACCGTCCTCGACGACCTGACCTCGGGGCATAGAGAGAACCTCCCCAAGGGCGTCCGCTTCGTCAAAGGCGACGTCGGCGACGAGAAGACCGTCGCGCGGGTCCTGAAGCCGGGCTTCGACGAGATCTACCACCTCGCGGCCTTCTTCGCCAACCAGAACTCCTGCGACTTCCCGCTCAAGGACTTCCGGGCCAACGCGCTCGGCACGATGCACATGCTCGAGGGCGCCTCGCGCATCCGCGGGCTCAAGACCTTCCTGTTCGCCTCGACCTCGTCGCTGACCGGCGACCTCGACGCGGGCCTCGCCGAGGGCTTCAGCACCCCGTACATGGCGTCCAAGTTCACCGGCGAGCTGTACTGCCGCTACTATCGCCGCATCGCGGCGGTCCCGGTCCGGACCGTGCGCTACTACAACTGCTACGGCCCCGGCGAGTGGCCCGGCCGGTACCGGAACGTGATCATCAACTGGATCGACCGCGTCATGAAGGGGGAGCCCCTGACGATCACCGGCGACGGCACCGAGACCCGGGACTTCACCTTCGTCGACGACATCGTCGCGGGGACGTTGGCCGTCGCGCGCTCGCGCAAGACTTTGGGCCCGCGCGTCTATCCGGTCGGCACCGGCCGCGAGACCTCGATCAAGGCTCTGGCCGCGATGATCCAGGACGCCTGCGGCCGCGACGTCGACGTGCGCTTCACGCCCCGCCGCGGCTGGGACAAGACCGCGCGCCGCCGGGCCGACAACCGCCTCACGCGCCGCGACGCCGGCTGGGCGCCGACGGTGGGCCTAGCCGAGGGACTGCGCCGGACCGTCGACTGGTACCGCGGCCGCTTCGGGTCCCGATGAGGATCGGGCTCGAGGTCTCCGGGGCCCTCGCCGGAGGGGGGTTCCGCCGCTACACGGACATGATCGTCCGGGCGCTGGCCGCCGAGGACAAGAAGAACGAGTACATCCTGTTCGGCGCCTTCTGGAAGAACCCGGAGCGGATCCGCGAGCTTTACCTGCCGCCGCAGCCGAACTTCCGGATCGAGACGATCAAGGCGCCCCAGCGCCTGCTGCTCCCCGCCGAGGAATACCTCGGCCTGCGCTGGCAAGAGAGGCGCCTGCGCGCGCTCGGCGTGGACGTCGTCCACGGCTTCTCGAACTGGCTTCCCCGGCTCGACCGCCTGCCGTCCTTGATGACGCTCGCCTACGCGACCGACGAGCGCTTCACCGGCTGGGACGGCTTCTACTTCAACACTTTGCTGCCGCGCTCGGTCCGCCAGGCGGACAAGGTCCTGGCGATCTCGGGCGTCGCGCGCGAGGCGGCGATCGAGCACTGGGGCCTCGATCCGGCCAAGGTGGAGGTCGTCTACTACGGCGCTCCGCTCGACGAGTTCCGGCCCGACGATTCGCCCCGCGATCCCGCGGAGAAGCCCTACTTCCTCTTCGTCGGCGTCACTCGGACGACGAAGAACACGCGCATCCTCATGGAAGGCTTCGTCCGGTTCAAGAAGAAGCACCCCGAGGCGCCGCACCGCTTCGTGATCTGCGGCGCGCCCGGCGACGAGCAGGCCCTCATCGAGGAGCTGCTCGCCAAGGCCGGCCTGACCGGCGAGGTGACCTTCGCGGGCAACGTCCCGCAGTCGCAGGTCGCCCCGTACTACCGGAAGGCCCTCGCCTACGTCTCGGCGTCGGCGCTCGAGGGCTTCCACCTCCCGCTGATCGAGGCGATGGCCTGCGGCATACCGACCGTGGCCGCGCGGGGGGGAGCCCAGACCGAGATCGTCGCCGACGCGGGCCTGCACGCGGACCCGACCCCTGAGGATATGTGCCGCGGCATGGAGGCCGTCGCCTTCGACCCGGAGCTGCGCGCGCGCATGCGCGCGAAGGGCCTCGAGCGCTGCAAGGATTTCTCCTGGAGCGGCGCGGCGAGCAAGACGATCGCGGCCTACGAGGCCGTCTACGCCGCGCGGCGCTGAGCGAGCCAGGACAGGAGGCCGTCGGCGACGCGCTCGCCCGCCTTGCCGTCCCAGAGCTTCGGCGGCCTGGCGGGCTTTCGTCCCCGCTTGAGGGCCGCCGCCGCCTCGCGCGGCAGCCGCGAGCAGTCGCGCACGAGCATGTTGGTGCCGGCCGTCACCGTGACCGGCCGCTCGGTCGTCGTCCGCACCGTCAGGCAAGGCACGCCCAGGTACGTCGTCTCCTCCTGGATGCCGCCCGAGTCGGTGACGACGAGGGCCGCGTCCCGCTGCAGGGCGAGGAACTCGAGATAGCCCAGAGGTTCGATGAGCATAAGACGTCCGCCCGCCGGCGCTTTGAAGCCGGCCTTATCAAGACGAGCGCGAGTCCTCGGGTGGATCGGGAAGACGACCGGGGCGAGCTTCGAGATTCCGGCCAGGGCCTTCATCAGCGCCGCCAGGCCCTTCGGATCGTCGGTGTTCGCGGGGCGATGGACCGTCACCAGGACGTAGCGGCCGTCGAGGCGCGGCTCGGCGGGCCGCGCCGCGGCCGGCAGGAGCCGGATCAGGGTGTCGATCATCACGTTGCCGACGAAGCGGATCTTGCTCTTCGGGACGCCTTCCTTCGCGAGGTTCGCGTCCCCGTCCTTGGAGGGCGTGAACAGGAGGTCGGAGACGGCGTCGGTGATGATCCGGTTGATCTCCTCGGGCATCTCCCGGTCGCCGGAGCGCAGGCCGGCCTCGACGTGCGCGACGGGGATGCGGAGCTTGACGGCGGCGAGCGCGGCGGCCATCGTCGAGTTGACGTCGCCGTACACGACGACGGCGTCGGGCTTGCGCTCGAGCAGCACGGGCTCGAGGCCGAGGAGCACCTGGGCGGTCTGCTTGGCGTGCGACCCGGAGCCGACGCCGAGCGACGCGTCGGGCGCGGGCATCCCGAGCTGGCGGAAGAAGACGTCCGACATGTTGACGTCGTAGTGCTGGCCGGTGTGCACCAAGGTCTGACGGACGCCCTTGCGGGCGGCCAGCGCGCGCAGGACGGGGGCGGCCTTGATGAAGTTCGGGCGGGCGCCGACGACGTGAAGTATGTGTTTCATGGTCTCCATTCCTTGGGACGAGGGCCGCGGCCGAGCCAATGGACGATCCCGGCGGCGACGCGCTTCGCGGCGCGGCCGTCGCCGTATAGGCTCCGGCCGCGGCTCATCCTGCGGCGCAGGGCGGGGTCGGTCAGCAGGCGCGAGGTCCAGCGCTCGAGGCGCGCGGGGTCGAGCCCGACGAGGCGGCCCGCGCCGGAGGCGAGGACCTCGGGGCGCTCGGTCTTCTCGCGCACGACGAGGACGGGCTTGCCGAGGCAGACGGCCTCCTCCTGGACGCCGCCGGAGTCGGTGATGACGAAGAGGGAACGCTTCAGATGGGCGAGGAAATCGGGGTAGGACAGGGGGGACAGGAGACGGAGGCGCGGGTGCTGGAGCATCCGCTTCGCGGTTTTTAGAATCAACGGATTGGGGTGCACCGGATAGACGAACAACAGATCCTCATGTTGGTTGACGAGCCTCAGTAGACTCGTGTAGATCCTTGTTAACGGCTTTCCGTGGATCTCGCGGCGGTGCAAGGTCACCAGAACCTCGTGCGGGGTAAGAGGGTTTGGAGCTTGTCCGCCTTCGGCGGACCTTAATGCGTCGACCACCGTGTTGCCGGTCATCAACGACGAACGGCCGCCCAGCTTCTCGCGCATCAGATTTTTTTTTGCCTGCGGCGTCGGGGGGAACACGAGCGAGGAGAGCGTGTCGATGAAGACGCGATTGAGTTCCTCGGGAAAAGGGTCTTTGAAATCAAAGGAACGCAGTCCCGCCTCGACATGCGCCACCGGGATCCCGCGTTCCGACGCGCACAGCGCGGCGGCGGCGGCCGTGGTGGTGTCGCCCTGCACCACGACCATGTCCGGCTTCACGCGGCCTAGGAGCGGGCCCAGCGAGGAGACCACCCTTTTGGCGACGGCGTCCGGCGACTGGCCCGGGCGCATGAGATCGAGGTCGAAGTCGGGCTTCAGCCTGAAGAGCCGCAGCGCCTGGTCGAGCAGCTCGCGGTGCTGGGCCGTGGCGCAAACGAGCGTTTTCAATCCCTTTCGCCGGCGCAGCGCGGCCACGACGGGAGCGAGCTTGATGGCCTCGGGCCGCGTGCCCATGACCACGAGTATGTTCATTCGCGGGCTTTGCGCAGTCCGCGGCTGACGAAGGTCCAAGCGATCAGCTTGTACAGCAGGCGCATGCCGACGTTGGCGTCCCACTCGTCCTTGCCGCCGGGGGCGGGGGAGACCTCGTTGAGGTCGAAGCCGATGATCGTGCGTCCCGAGCGGGCGAGGAGCCCGATCAGGTGCACGGCCTCGGCGAGCTCCAGGCCGCCGGGGACCGGCGTGCCCGTGTGCGGGCACAGCTTCGGGTCCAGGCCGTCGATGTCGAAACTGATCCACACCCGCGGCGGCAGGGCGGCGACGATCTCCGCGGCCGTCTTCGTCCACGGCTCGCCGGAGAACCGGCGCCAGGCCAGATCGCGGTCGTAGAACACCTTCGCGCGCTCCCCGAGAGCGCGCGTGAACTCGTGCTCCTGCTCGCAGAAGTCGCGGATGCCGACCTGGACGATCCGGGAGATCTTCGGGATGTTCTCCATCGCGTTGTACATGATGGAGGCGTGCGACCAGGTGAACCCCTCGTAGGCGACGCGCGTGTCGGAGTGCGCGTCGAAATGGAGCAGCCCGAACTCCCCGTGCTTCTCGGCCGCCGCCTTGAACGCGCCGTAAGGCACCGAGTGGTCCCCGCCGACGAGGCCGACGATCTTGCCGGCGTCCATCAAGCCCTTGGTCTCGCGGTAGACCCAATCGTTGAGCTTCCCGCCGAGGCCGTTCGCCTTTTTGAGCGCCTTCTGCAGCGCCTTGTTCCCTTCGATGCGCCCGCCTTGCTTGATGACCTTCTGCGCGGCGGCCTTCGCGGCCTTGTTCCAGGCGCGGACCTCTTTGGACTCCGGGCGCATGTAGATCCCGGGCTCGTAGGGCTTGTGCACCTCGCCGTCGAACAGGTCGACCTGCCCGCTGGCCTCGAGGATCGCCCTGGGGCCGTTCGAAGTCCCGCCGCCGTAGGAGGTCGTCGCCTCCCAGGGCACGGGCAGCAGGACCAAAGCGGCGTCCTTTTCCTCGTGGGGGAGACCGAAGACGCCGGAGTCGGCGTCGGGGGCGGAGTTCGGATCGAAGTCGAGCATGGTTGATTCTAGCAAACCGGAGAAATCGGGGGCGCCGGCGGACTCCTCCAAAATGGTTCTCTGCTTTTAAGCATAGGCGGGGGCCAACGGAGTGTTTAATCGCTTCAATCTGCCTCCGCTCTGCTTAAAAGCAGAGAACCAAAAAAGGTCGGGCCGGCGGTCGCCTAGAAAAACCCATCGAGGAAGCTCTCGACGAGGAGGGGGAGGTCTTCCGAATAGCCGCCCTCCAGCGTCGCGAAGCGCGGGATCCTGGTCGCCGCGAGAAGGGCGCCGATCCGCTTGAAGGTCGCGCGGTCGAGCTTGAGGCCGGCGATCGGGTCTCCTTTATAAGCGTCGAAGCCGGCGGAGACGGCGAGGACGTCGGGCTTGGTTTTGATCAGGTCTTCGAAGGCGGGCATGAAGGCCGAAAGCCAATCATCCTCGGCGGCCCCCGCTTCGAGGGGCACGTTCCGGCAGTTGCCGCGCGACTCGAAACCGGTCCCGGGGTACAGCGGGTACTGATGGAGGGACAGGAAGGCGGTGTTCTCGCGGCCGAGCACCAGCGACTCGGTCCCGTCGCCGTGGTGCACGTCGAAGTCGACGATGCCGACCTTCAGGCCCGGCTTCGCCTTCTGAAGGCGGGCGACGGCGAGCGCCAGATTATTCAGGTAGCAGAAGCCGGCGACCCGGTCCTTGCCGGCGTGGTGCCCCGGCGGGCGCATCAGCGAGAACGACGGCTCTCCCGTGAGCGCCGCGTCCGCGGCCGAGAGGGCGCCGGATAGGGAGATCAGGGCGATGTCGGCGATGCGGGCGAACATCGGCGTGTCGGCGTCCTCGAAGGTGCCGAGGCGGATGGAGTTCAGGTGCCCCTCGCCGTGGAGCAGGGCGACGTCCGAGGCTCCGGCGGTCACGGCGGGGAGCTCCGGGGCGTGCCCCGCGGACTTCGCCCGTTCGAAGGTCCTTAAAACGCGAAACGGCGCCTCGGGGTGTCCCGAGGCGCCGTATTCGGCGGTCTTGAGGTCGGAGAAGACCCGACCCATGTGATCTTTAGCGGAGGGCGGCGGGAATCTTCGCCTTCTCGTCGTTGAGCATCGCGTTGAAGCGGCGCTCGCGGCGCTTCTTCCAGTTGCCCTTGTGCCAGCCGTAGCCCGCGAGGACCGGGAGCGCGATGGTGGCTTCGGAGAAGACCATCTGCTCGTCGGTGACCGCGACCTTGCCCCACGAGCACGCCTCGCGCAAAGTCGAGCCCGACAAAGCGCCGTCGCGCTCGTCGGCCACGGTGATCTGCACCGCGTACTTGTGCATGATGGGCTCGAGGCCGATCATCTCGGCGCCGACCGTCACGTCCTGGGCGAAGTTCTTGGGCACGCCGCCGCCGATCATGAGAAGGCCCGTGTCGCCGCACGCGAGCTTGACGCGCACGAGCTCCCGGAAGTCCTTCGCGGAGTCGATCGAGGCGTGGCTCTCGGGGTTGTGCCACTGGTGGTGGAGGAACCCGAAGCCGGCCGAGCAGTCGGAGAGCGCCGGGATGAAGATCGGAACGCCCTTCTTGTACGCGGACAGCACGATGGAGTCCTTGACCTTGGACTTCTTCACGAGGTACTTGCCCATCTCCTCGACGATCTCGCGGGAGGAGTAAGGCTTGGGCTTGAGGTTGCCCACGATGTCGGAGATGACGTTGTCGCACGCGCCGAGCTCGTCCTCGTCGATGAAGGTGTCGTAGATGCGGTCGATGCGGGCGCCGCGCAGGGACATGTCGTCCTCCCACTTCGAGCCCTTGTAGTGCTTGTAGCCGAGGGCCTCGAAGAAGTCCTGGTCGACGATGTTCGCGCCGGTGGAGACGATCGCGTCCACCATGTTGCTCTCGACCATCTGCCAGACGATCTTCTTGAGCCCGGCGGAGAACAAGGAACCGGCCAGGCAGAGGATCACCCCGCATTCCTTGTCGGCGAGCATCTTGTCGTAGATGTTGCTCGCGCGCGCGAGGTCGCGGGCGGAGAAGGACATCTTCGAGTAGGCCTCGACGAGAGGACGCATGTCATGCTTGGTGATGTCGATGTGCTCGATCTCTTCCTTAAGCAGGTCCGACTTCTTGATGTTCGCCATGTTGGGCTCGGTGATCCTCCGACGAAGAATGAGCGGCCGTTTATTTTATAACATTGCTCGACGACGATGAGAAAAAAATTTCCGGGAATCGCCTTTTTTCTCGCGCTCCTCGCGCTCGCGGCCGCGCCCGCCGAAGCGCGCAAGCCGAAGAACTTCCGGAGGATGCCGAAGCGCGCGGCCGTCGAGGAGCCCGCGGTCTCGACCGCGCCGGTCGTCCCGCGCCTGATGAGCGGCCGCTGGAAGCCCGAGGTCCGGGCGGCGCTCGACAAGTTCCTCGCGGAGCGCTGGAAGGGAGCCCCCGGCTACGACCCGGCCAAGCCGCCGGTCGCCGTGCTCCCGTGGAGCGACGCGTCGGTCACCGGAGATCCCGCCGAGCTCGTGTTCCTTCATCTCGCGACGAGCGTCGATTTCCGCTTCGACGACCCGTGGTGGGAGATCATGCCGGTCGGTTACGGCCGCCAGCCGGCGCGCGCCGCCTACAACCAGTTCATCTCGCTGTCGAGCTCGGTGTGGTCCTCCCAGCCGGACTACCACGTCTACCGCAAGGCCATGCTCGGAAGCTACATCGGCCTCTGCCGCGAGGTGGGCCGTCGCGAGTGCCGCCAGTACCTGATGCGCGTGTGGGCCGGCTGGCGCGAGGACGAGGCCGTCGACTACGCCCGCGCGGTGCTCGCCGGGGAGAAGTCCCGCCCCGGGGGCGTCGAGCTCGTCCACTCCGAGCCCGCCGACCGGGAGCCGCTGCGCGTGCGCCGCGGCCTGCGGCTGATCCCCGAGATGCGCGACCTCGCCCTGAAGCTCCGCGAGGCCGGCGTGGACGTCTGGGTCGTCGACGACGTCCCCCAGCCGGTGCTGATCGCGGCCGCGGCGGATTACGGCATCGATCCGAGCCGCGTCGCGGGCGTGCGCGCCGCGCCCGACGGCAACCGCTACTCCGCGTCCGTCCTCAAGCCGGTCCCGACCCGCAGCGGCAAGGCGGAGATCGTCAAGGCGTCGGTGGGGCGTCCCCCGGACCTCGCCCTCGGGCGAGACGCGGCCGACCTCGACCTGATGACCTACGGGGACGGGGTGCGGGTGATCCTGTCCGGCGACAAGGACCTCGAGGCCAAGGCCCGGGAAAAGGGCTGGCTGATCCAGCCCGCCCTCGCGCGTTGACAGCCCCGCGTCCGTTGCGCTACAGTGCCCTTCTCGCCGAGCAGGAGACGCCATGATCGATAAGAATTCGCAGGAAGAGGTCGGAGACCTGTTCGTCACCGAGACCGCCCTGACCCTCAAGCTGATGCCCAGCCGCAAGAGCGGCACCGTCACCATCCGCTGGTTCGCCAAGGACGGCGTCACGAACGTCCGCGCCGCGGCCAAGGACATCTCGACGCTCGTCGGGAAGCTGCGCGGCCGCGGCCGCGTCGTCCGCAACCTGACCGTGACCACCGACCGGGGCCTGGACACCGACCTCGGCAAGACCCGCCTGCGCGAGGCCGTCAAGAAGGCGGGCTTCCTCGTCATCTCATGAGCGCCGGGCGTCTGGAGGGCAAGGTCGTCCTCATCACCGGCGCCGGGTCGGGCATGGGCGCCGAGGCGACGGTCCGTTTCGCCCGCGAAGGGGCCAAGGTCGTCGCCTGCGACATGAACCTCGAGGCCGCCCAGCGCGTCGTGCAGACGGCGCAGGCCGCCGGCGGCAAGGCGATCGCGGTCGCGATGAACGTCGCGAAGGAAGACGAGGTGAAGGCCGGCGTCGCCGCCGCCGTGAAGGCGTTCGGCAAGCTCGACGTGCTGTACAACAACGCGGGCATCTTCCCCAACGACGACAACTCCGTGACGAACACGGAGGAAAAAGTCTGGGACACGGTCCTGGCCGTGAACGTCAAAGGCGTCTACCTCGTCTGCAAGCACGGCATCCCCGAGTTGTTGGCCGCCGGAGGCGGCTCGATCATCAACGTGGCGAGCTTCGTCGCCTTGGTCGGCTGCACGGTGCCGCAGGACGCTTACACCGCGTCGAAAGGCGCCGTCCTCGCCCTCTCGAAGTCCCTCGCGGTCCAGTATGGGCCAAAGGGGATCCGCACCAACGCGATCTGCCCGGGGCCCATCGAGACGCCTCTGCTGACCGCCTGGCTCTTCAAGGAGCCCGCCGAGAAGGCCAAGCGCCTCAACCGCATCCCGATGGGACGGTTCGGCAAGTCCGAGGACATCGTCAACATGGCCTTGTACCTCGCCTCCGATGAGTCGAAGTGGACCAACGGCGCCGCCATGGTCGTCGACGGCGGCATCACGTCCAATTATTTTTAAGATGCAGACCCGGCTGTTCATCGACGGCCGGTTCATCCCCGCGAAGTCGGGCCGCGTCTACGCCGTTCATAATCCCGCCGACGGCTCGCTCGTCGCCCGCGTCTCGGAAGGCGGGCCCGAGGACATCGACGCCGCCGTCGGCGCCGCGGCCAAGGCCGCGGGCGGAGCATGGTCGAGATCGCACGCGCGCGAGCGCGGCAAGATCCTCCTGAAGATAGCCGCGCTCATCCGCGAGAACCTGGATTCCCTGGCCCTGCTGGAGTGCCGCACCGCCGGCAAGCCCCTCGCCGACGCGAAGGACGAGATGGGCCTCGCGGCGGACACCTTCGAGTACTACGGCGGCGCGGCGAACAAGCACTTCGGAGAGACGATCCCTGTCGCCGGCGCCGGCCTCGACTACACCTTGCGCGAGCCGGTCGGCGTGTGCGGCCTCATCGTGCCGTGGAACTTCCCGCTCGTCATCGCGGCCTGGAAGATAGGCCCCGCCTTGGCCTGCGGCAACACCGTCGTCCTCAAGCCCTCGCCCGAGACCCCGCTCACCGCCTTGGCCCTGGCCAAGCTCGCCGCCGAGGCCGGCCTTCCCGAGGGCGTGCTCAACGTCGTCCCCGGCCCCGGTCCGGGCTGCGGCGACGCGCTCGTGCGCCATCCCCTCGTGCGCAAGATCTCGTTCACCGGCTCGACGGCGACCGGCACGGGCATCATGAAGGCGGCGGCCGACGGCATCAAGCGCGTCTCGCTCGAACTGGGGGGGAAGTCCCCCAACATCGTCTTCGACGACGCGGACCTCGACCTGTGCGTCGAGAAGTCCGTCTGGTCGGTCTTCTACAACGCGGGCCAGGATTGCTGCGCCCGCTCGCGCGTCCTCGTCCATCGCAAGGTCCACGACAAGCTCGTCGCCGCGCTCGTCGCGCGGACGCGGAAGTTCGTCGTCGGCCATCCGGAGAAAAAAGGCACCCAGATCGGCCCCGTCATCTCCGCCCGGCAGCACGCCAAGATCGTCGCCTATATCGCCTCCGGCAAGGCCCAGGGCGCCAAGCTCCTGTGCGGCGGCGTCCGTCCGAAGGGCGTCCCGAAGGGGGGACACTACATGACGCCGGCCGTGTTCGCCGGAGCCGACGCCGAGATGAGGATCGTCCGCGAGGAGATCTTCGGGCCGGTGCTCGCCGTGATCCCCTTCAAGGACGAGGCGGAAGCCGTCGCGCTCGCCAACGACTCCGCGTACGGCCTGTCGGCCTCCCTCTGGACGCGCGACGTCGGCCGGATCCTGCGGGTGACGCGCGCGGTGCAGAGCGGCGTGATCTCGGTGAACACGAGCTCGAGCGTCCATCTCGAGGCTCCGTTCGGCGGCTGCAAGGGCTCCGGCCTCGGCCGCGAGCTCGGCCTGAAGGCGCTCGACCTCTACTCCGAGGTCAAGAACGTCTTCATCTCGAACGCCTAGCCTCGCCTCAAGGCCCAGAACGAAGGGCGCACCGGGGAGCGGATCTCGGCGATCCTTCGGAAGCCGCGAGCCTCGTACCAGGAGGCGTTCCTCTCCTCGAAGGTCTCGAGATACAGGGACTTCGGGGCGGCGTTCAGGAGCGCCGCGCCGACGCCGCGTCCCTGGGTCGCGGGATGGACGGCGAGCAGGTGGAGATAATCCGATTCCTTCGTGCGCCGCTCCTCGATCGCGTGGATCAAGGCGAGCGCGCGCAGGAGTGCTGAGGGCTCCCCGAGGAACCAGGCCAGACCCGGGAGGTGCTTGATCCAGTCCGGCAGGTCCGGATTCTCGACGCCCGCCGGGATGATCGAGGACAGGCCGATCAGGGCGCCGTCGTCGAAAGCCCCGGACACCCGGCCCCCGGCCAGCCCGTCGACGCGCAGCATCGCCTCGAACAGCGACGGCAGACGCCGGCGGCGCAGCGCGTCGTCCGGCAGTATGTGGACGAAGCCCGGGTCCTCGCGGAACGCGGCGGCCGCGAGCGCGGCGGCCTCGGGGAGCTCGTTCTCCGTCAGTTCCCGGATCACGGCCAGCGGTACAGCGCGGCGGCCGCCGCGCTCGTGCGCCGGCCGGCCTCGTCGAGCGGGACGCCCCAGACCTCGGCGAGCTTGGCCGCGATCTCGAGGATGGCGGCGGGCTCGTTGCGCTTGCCGCGGCTGCTCTGCGGGGGAAGGTAGGGGGAGTCGGTCTCGAGCACGGTCGCGTCCGGGCCGGCGCGGCGGAAGGCCTCGCGCAGGGCGTCGTTCTTCTTGTAGGTCACCGGGCCGTCGGCGCCGAGGGCGAAGCCCAGCGCCGTGCACGCCGCCGCGTCGTCGGGCGTGCCGGTGAAGCAGTGGATGACGCCCCAGAAGCGGCCGGACGGCTTGCCGTCGTAGACTCTGGCAAGTATCGGAAGGAGGTCGGGGAAGGCGTCGCGGCAGTGCACGACGACCGGGACGTTCCAGGACCTCGCGGCCGCGGCGATGTCCTCGAACGCGCGCCGCTGGACGTCGCGCGGGACCTCGGCCCGCGCGTAGTCGAGACCGATCTCGCCGATGGCGACGGCCTCCGGCGTCGAGTCGAGCGCGGCGCGCAGGCGGGCGAGGAAGGCGGCGTCGTAGAGGTCCGCGTAGTACGGGTGGAGCCCCAAGGTGCAGCGTGCGACGCCGGGCCGCGCGCGCGCGATGGCGACGGCGCGCGCCCACTCGTCGGGGTGGTCCGCGATCTCGACGACGCGCGAGACGCCGGCCGCGGCGGCCCGCTCGAAGACGGCGTCCCGGTCGGCGTCGAACTGGGCGTCGCCCAGGTGCGCGTGAGTGTCGACGAAGGTCATTTCGCGGGGAAACGCGCGAGCAAGGACAGGGCCTCGGGGTCGCGCTCCTCGGCGAGGTAGCGGGCGCGGAGCTTGGAGGCCTCCGGCGCCGCGTCGAAGTAATGGTCGAGGACCATCACCTTGGCGAAGGCGCGGACGGCGGGATCGGGGTCGCGCAGCGCGGTCGCCAGCGCGGGCAGGGCGTTCTTGCCCTCGAGGTCGGCGAACAGGTTGAGAGCGCGGATGCGCACGAGGGGCTTGTCGCTGGCCAGCCACAGGTCGCGGCGCATGCGGACCGCCTCGAGGTCCTTCTTGCCGATCTCGAACAGCGCGTAGTCGGCGTTGCGGCGCACGATCTCGGCGTCGTCGTCGAGGAGCTCGCTCAGGCGGTCGATCCAGCGCGGGTCCTTGAACGCGGCGGCGCGCAGGCAGGCCTCGGCGCGCAGGGACGCGTCGTCGAGGGCGAAGCGGGCGCCGAGACCCTCGACCGGCGCGAGCTTGAGCAGCGACTCGCGGCGCGCGTCGAGGGTCTCGCGTATGCGGCGCTCGACGGGCTCGCCGCCGTCGGAAAAATCGGGATTCTGGCGGTGCAGCGCCAGATAGAACGGCAGGGCGCTCTCCGCGTCGGCGCGCCGCTTGTCGTAGATCTGGGCGAGCTTCGAGGCGCTGTACAGGTCGTCGGGATTCCGGTCCCAGGACGCCGCGAGCCAGCGCAGCGCGCCGTCCATGTCCTTCTGCTGGAGCGCCAGCGCTCCCATGATCTGCGCCGCGCCGGCCTGGTCCGGGTCCTTGGCGAGGGCCTCCGAGGCGACGGCGTGGGCGAGGGCGAAATCGCCGCGGGCGAAGAACGCCATGCCGAGCGCCGCGAGCTTGCCGGGATGCTTGGGGTCGTCGTGGTGGATATCCTCGAGCGCGGTCCGGGCGAGCTGGGCCGCCTCTCCGCCCGCGGCGTTCTCGTCTCCCGCGGCCATGCGCGACAGCGAGTCGAGCGACATGCGGCCTTCGGGAGCGTCGGGGTGCTCGCGCGCGATCTCCGCGTGGATCGGGACGGCGGCGGCCGCGTCGCGCACGCCGTCGAGCCGGCGGCGCGTCTCGGCGGCGGGCCCGCCCGCGCCGAGGACGACCTCGGCGTGCGCGCGGGCGAAGGCGTCCTCGCTGAACAGCTGCCGGGCGGCGTACATCACGTAGAAGGAATCGACCGGCCGTCCGGCCTTCCAGAGCGCGTCCGACAGCCGCAGATGCGCCCGCGCGTCGAGCAGGCGGGCGCGGAACTCCTTGCGGGCGGCGGCCAGGCGCTCCTCGGCCTCGGCGCGCGACGCAACGGTGAGGCCGGCCGCGGCGCCGGAGCGCGGCGGCGTCTTGAACCAGCTCATCATGATGACCGAGTAGGCGGCGAAGGCGACCGCGATCATGAGGAGCGCGATCACGATGAGCATGTTCGTCCGCCGGGATGAGGCTTTCATCGTCATTATTATAGGAAAAAGAGCCCGCCCCCCTCTTCGACGAATCGGAAGAGGGGGGCGGGGTGCTTAGGCGCGCGGCGCCTATTTAGAGAAGAACTTCCAGCGTCTGTCCGAGTCGCCGTCGCGGCGCTCGAGCATGTGCTCCTCGACCTGGGTCCACGGATCGGCGTCGTCGATGGGGGCCGTCATGCGCTGCCAGGCCTTTTCGCTGTCCTCAAAGCGTTTGACCAAAGTCTCGAGATGCGAGACCTCGTCGGGGGTCATCGTCTCGGCGGGCGCGGCTTTCAGGACGAGGCGGCGCACGGGAGATTTCTTGATCTTACGGGGGGCCGCCTTCGCGGCGGCGCTCTGGACCTTCTTTTTCATGCAGGGTTCCTCCGGTCCGAGCCGCTGAGTCGGCTCGGGATAGGAGTGTAACGGGACTTCCCTGTTTTCGCAAGGGGGGGAGAGGGGTCAAAAAAATAACGCCGTTTGTTCACAAACTCGTCATTGACCGGGCGAGCGATGTTTCTTACCTTAGGTGGGACCCGAGTATGACAGACATCATGGAGACCCCGATCCAGGACGCGCCCTCCCCGGAGCTCTTGGAATTCTTCCGTCCGCTGCACCGGACCTTCGAGCCTCGCCGCCGGACCTTGCTCGCGGCGCGGCGGCGCGCCCTCGCGGACGCGCACGCCGGGATCGCCCCGGGCTACCTTCCCGACTCCGAGGCGACCTCCGGAGCGTGGCGTCTGACCATCCCCGACTGGGCGCGCGACCAGCGCAACCAGATCACCGGGCCCGCCGACAACGCCAAGCTCCTCGTCGCGATGTGCAACACGAAGGACCCCGGCTGCATGCCCGACGGAGAGGACTCGATCACGACGGATTGGGCGAACGTGCGGGCCGCGCACCGCAACACGGTGGCGGCGATCCAGGGCAGGCTCTCCTTCAACGGCGCGACGATCAAGCCGTCGGCGCAGGTCATGTTCTACCGGCCGCGCGGCCTCCACCTCGACGAGGTCAACGCGCTCCCCGGCGAGACGGTCTCCGGGTCCCTGTTCGACCTCGCGGCCGTCTTCTTCGGGACGGCGGATCAGCGCCGCCGGGCGGCGTCGGAAGACGCCGCCCTGCAGGCGAAGCTCTGCTTCTACATTCCCAAGACGGAGTCGTTCGAGGAAGCCGCCTGGTTCTCGGACGTCATCGCGGAGATGGAGACGGCGATCGGCGTCCCCGTCGGGACGACCCGGATCATGTTCCTGATCGAGTCCCTCCCGGCGGCGTACCAGGTCGAGGAGATCCTGTTCGCGGCGCGGCGCCACGCGATCGGCCTCAACCTCGGACGCTGGGACTACATGGCGAGCCTGCTGCACTTCAAGCTCGCCGACCCGGCGTGGATCCTGCCCGACCGGAACACGATACCGCACGCCGTCCCTTTCTTCCAGAACCTCAGGAAGCGCCTCGTCGACGCCTGCCATCGGCGCGGGGCGCTGGCGATCGGCGGCATGAGCGCCCTGTTCCCGGACCGCGCCGACGCCGCGGTCAACGCCCGGGCGCTCGAGCGCCTGGCCGCCGACAAGAAGAACGAGGCCTCCATCGGCTTCGACGGCGCCTGGACCGGCCATCCGGACCAGCATGAGGGCGCCATCTCCCAGTTCCCGGCCCCGAACCAGCTCGGCGTGACGCACGCCGCCGCGACGCGGCCGGACCTGACGCCTTCGCCCGCCGGCGTCGGGGCGGTCACCGTCGCCGGCACGCGCGACGCGATCCGCACCTGCATCGAGTACCGCTTCGGCGTCCTCTCCGGGCTCGGCGCGCGCATGATCAAGGGCTACGACAGGACCGGCGCCCTGATCGGCAACTTCATGGAGGACCTGGCGACCGACCGCATCTATCGCCTGATGATCGCCCAGCGCGTGCGCCACGCCGTCGTCACCGACGAGGGCGTGAAGGTGACGGCGGCGCTCGTCGAGCGCTGGTTCGGCGAGGAGCTGACCAAGATCTTGGCCGCGAATCCGGAATCCGCCACGGCGGATAAATACCAAAGAGCCAGCGAATGGAGCCAGCAAATGATCAAGGAAGCAGTCGCCCCCCTGCCCGAGGGCATAAAGTCCTGGAAGTATCCCCAAGCCGAATTCGCCAAGATGTACGCGCCCCACGAGAAGGTCCACCCCTCCGACAAGCTCCGCGCCCTGCTCCATGAGAAGTTCGCCCACCGCCTCACGAACCCGTCGAAGTCCTTCCTGCATACCGCCGGCGCCTACGACGCGATGACCGCGTCGATGCTGACCGACCTCGGCTTCGAGGCGATCTACGCCAGCGGCTGGCAGCTGGCCGTCGCGCACAACATGTACCCCGACATCGGCATCTACCCGTCGCACCAGATGGTCGACCTGGCGCGCGAGCTCGTGCGCGGCATCGAGGGCACCCGCGACCGCCACTTCTACGACGACGGCGGCCTGGTCCTCAACACGCCTCCCATATTCGCCGACATCGAGGCCGGGTTCGGCGGCCCGACCCAGACGTTCACTCTCACGCGCGAGCTCATCAGATCCGGCGTCGCCGGCGTCCATCTCGAGGACCAGGACCCGGCGGAGCGCACCTGCGGCCACATCGTCGCGCACCACGGCGTCAAGCGCGAGAAGGTCCTCGTCCCGACCAACAAGTGGATCGAGAAGCTCATCGCAGTGAAGGCCGCGGCGCAGGCCACGGGGACGAACCTCGTCGTCATCGCCCGCACCGACGCGGTCGACGGCGCCGTCCCCGGCGGCCGCACCGGCAGCGTCCAGCACGCGATCGACCGCGCGCTCGAGGCCGCCTCGCTCGGCGTCGACGTGATCTGGCCCGAGTTCAACAACACCGACCTTGAGGGGCCCCAGGAGTTCGCCGAGGGCGTGCACAAGTACTACCCGAACCAGATGCTCGGCTTCAACCTCTCGCCCTCGCTGCATTGGGGCAAGGCGAAGAAGGACGGCACCTTGATCACCAACGAGGTCCTGGGCAAGATGGGCTTCACGCTCCAGTTCTCGACCTTGCTCGCCTTCCGCACGGTCGGGATGGCGCTCGAGAACTCGCTGCGGGGCTTCCGCGAGCGCGGCATCGACGCGCTGGCGGACCTTCAGCTCACCGAGATCGACCAGCCGAACGGCGAGCCCCGGTCCCGCATGCACCAGAAGTTCGCGGGCACCAACCGCTGGCTCACGCTCGAGAAGGTCAGCAAGGGCGTCTGACGGCGGACAGCTGAACGGAAAAAACCACAAAGACACTAAGACACAAAGAAACGGAAGAGGGTTAACGGCAAATGTTCGCCGTTAACCCTCTTCTCTTTGTGCCTTAGTGTCTTTGTGGTTCAGCCGTTCAGTTCTCGGTGTGGGCGTCGCGCAGGCTGAGAACTATGTCGCGCCAGACGTCGTCCTCCTGGCCGGCGGAGAAGAAGTACATGTGGTCCTGCCCCAGGACGAAGGCCTCCGCGCGCGGGAAGGGGGAGAGGACCGTGACCGAGACGCCGGGCAAGGTGGCGACCTGCATGTTCTTCATCGTGAACTTCTCGCCCGCGTTCTTGTACTTGCCGGCGGCCATGCGCGAGAGGTTCGCGATCCCGGTCGGGTTGTTCGGGAACTGGGTCGGGAGCACCTCGAGCTTGACGATGCCGAGCTGGCCGAACAGGCCCTCGTTGACGAAGTTCGTCGGGTCGGTGCCCTTCTTGCAGAAGTACACGACCTGATGCCGCTTGCTCGAGTCCTTGAAGTCCGATATGCCGACGTAGTCCTTGGGCAGGCGCACGATCCAGCCCGCATGGCCGATGAAGCCGGACTCGCCCGGGGGGTTCTCGGTGTTGCCCTCGTTGCGGGACAGCGTCGGCTTCTGGGACAGGGCGTAGAACCCGATCGAGAGGATGATCGCCACCCCGACGCAGAGGAAGGCGATCGCGGCGACGCTGGCCTTGCGCTTCACCGGGAGGGTCTTGGAGACCGTCGTCGGGGCGCGCAGGGCCGCGGCCAGGGAATCGGTGAAGTCCGCGTCGGAGACGCCCTCGTCGGCGAGCTGCTTGCGCAGGACCTCGACCGGGTAGCTCTTCAGGTTCTCCTTGAGATATTCGACGACGTCGGGCCTCAGCATCTCAGTCCCGCCCTTCGGCGACGCGGAGCAGGTAGCGGCCGTACTCGTTCTTGCGCATCGGCTCGGCCAGCGCCCGCAGCTCCTTGGCGTCGATCCAGCCCATGTTGAAGGCGATCTCCTCGAGGCAGGCGACCTTGAGCGCCTGCCGCTCCTCGATGACCTGGATGAAGGTCGAGGCCTGCAGGAGCGCCTCGTGCGTGCCGGTGTCGAGCCAGGCGATGCCCCGGCCCATCGTCTGCACGTGCAGCTTCCCCTTCCGCATGAACGCCTTGTTCACGTCGGTGATCTCGAGCTCACCGCGCGGGGAGGGTTTGAGCTTGGCGGCGATATCGAGGACCGTGTTGTCGTAGAAGTAGAGGCCGGTCACGGCATAGTTGGACTTCGGCTTCAGCGGCTTCTCGGCCAGGCTCACCGCCCGCCCCCGCGCGTCGAATTCGACGACGCCGTAGCGCTCGGGGTCGCGGACGTGGTAGGCGAAGACGGTCGCGCCCGTCTTCTGCGCCGCGGCGGCGCGCAGATGCTCGGGCAGGCCGTGGCCGTAGAAGATGTTGTCGCCGAGGACGAGGGCGGCGCGGTCCTTGCCCACGAAGTCGGCGCCGATGATGAAGGCCTGGGCCAGGCCCTCGGGCTTGGGCTGGACCGCATATGAAATATTCAGTCCTGCCCACGAACCGTCGCCGAGCAGGCGCGCGAAGGCCGGCCGGTCCTCGGGGGTCGTGATGATGAGGATGTCGCGTATGCCGGCCAGCATGAGCGTGGACAGGGGATAGTAGATCATCGGCTTGTCGTAGACGGGGACAAGCTGCTTGCTGACCGAGCGGGTCACGGGGTACAGGCGCGTCCCCGAGCCCCCGGCGAGCACGATGCCTTTCAAGCGCTGACTGGCCATGCGATAGGTCTCCTAAAAGAATGCCCCCGGCCGGACTTGAACCGGCGACCAATCCGTTATGAGCGGACCGCTCTAACCAACTGAGCTACAGGGGCGTATTCGTGATTTTAGCCTTTTCGGCGCAGGAACAGCGCGCCGGCGCCGAGCGCGGCGAGGGCCAAGGCGCCGAGGGCTATCGGGGCGCCCGAGCCGCCCCCCGCCGTGCCGCCGGCCTCGGGCGAGGTCATCGACGAGGCGCGCTTCCAAAGGCGGCCGAGCGACGCCACGGCTTGGGAGATCTGCGTCGGGGCGGTCTTGGGCCCCTCGCCGGTCGCGATCCGGATCGCGTCGTCCTCCCCGGCGCCCGCGTAGGAGAGGGCCCGCGCCGCGTCCATCGCCGCCGCGCGGGAGATGTCGGAGCGCGTCGTCGCGAGGCTGGGCAGGCCGCCCGCCTCGGCGGAGCCGTCGAGCTCCTTCTGCAGTGCGTCCCACATGCTGTCGAGGTCCTCGGGCGCGACGAAGTCGCCCTTCTTGTAAGAGGCCTTCTCGACGTTCTTGTTGCAATCGCCCGAGAGCTTGTCGCAGGAGGCGGTGTGGACGAAGTCGCGGTCCTCCGCGGTCGTCCCGACGTCCTTGTAGACCGCGTCGCCCTCCTTCTTCTCCTTGTAGCCGCGCTTGAGGTCGGCGTAATGTCCCGGGCTCACGACGGAGAAGAAGTCGGGGCGCCGGCCGAGGGCGGCGGGCATCGACGCGATCTCCCTCTGCAGGCGGGCGTAGTCTTCCGCCGTCGCGGGTTTGCCGTCGAGGCGCACGACGCTCTTCCCGTCGGGGCCGAGCTTGAGCCCGGCGGCCGCGAAGGCGGGGGCGTAGCCCGAGCGCGCGGCGAGGGCGAAGTCGGACGGGGCTTTGGGCCTTCCGGGATCCCCGCTCGGCAGGGTCTCGGCGTCTCCCGCGGGAGTCGATCTCGACCCTCCGGCCGAAGCACTCGTCACGACGCCCGACTTTCGGCCGCCCTCGTTCATCTCCCGTCCACCCGGCGCTCCCGTGCCGCCGGGGAGGCCGCCGGCGGCGTCCATGGAGGGCAGGGAGCTTTTCAGCGCGGCGGCCGCGGCGGAGGCCTTGCCGGAGGCGGACGCGCTCCGGGAGGAGGACTCCGCGGCGTCGGCGGCGTCTGCCTCCTCGTCGCTCATGATCTCGCCGTTCGGGCCCTTCTCGCCGCGGCGGGCGCGCCGCTCGGCTCGGCGCTTTTGCCGGCGCTCCTTGCCGCTGACCACCCCGTCGCCGTCCTTGTCAGCCGAGTCGAGGCCCGGGGCTTGCGAGGAAGGAGCGCCCTCCGCGCGCGCGGGGGACGGCCCCGCCAGGAGCAGGGCGAGCAGGATCAGCATCGCTCACCACTTCGGGCATCTGACCTGGCGCCGTGCCTTGCGCTGGTCCCGGTTGCCGAAGGGCCAGCCGATGTGGATGCGCGGCAGGCGGATGCGCGGCAGCTTGATCTTGACCGGGTCGCGGTAATCCACGGTCGCGGTGACGACGTGGGCCTCGCCGGGGATGTCCTTGCCGGGCTTGTCATCCTTGACCTCGAACACCGCGTCGAAGGTGAGCTGGACGAACTTGTTCGGGTCGTAGAACGCCGCGATCTTGGCCAGGTCCCCCGCGGCGGCGGCGGCCTTCATGTCGGGCGGCGCCTGGCAGGAGCCCTCGGAGACGAGCTTGGGGTCGGTCCCGGCGGGCACGGCGAACGGGCTCGACGCGCCGGAGGTCCCGTTCTTGTTCGCGCCGTAGTAATCCAGGGTCACCTGCTCGTCCTCATCGAGGTCGAAGCCCTTCGTCTTCAGGTAGTCGAGCGCGTAGCGGGCCGCCGCCTCGGCGCGCAGCTTCGACAGCTCGAGATGGGTCAGCTTCGCCGCCTTGCCGGTGTTGCGCAGGGTGCTCGCCGAGGACTCGACGTGCATCGAGACGAGGCGCCCCCCGCCCTTCTTGACGACGTCGGAGACCTTGTCGATGTTCTGCTTGAGGGTCTGCGCCTCGGCGGAGTCCCCGAGCACGTCCCATTCGTTGTCCTTGAAAAGGCGGCCGAAGGGCGGGGTGTCGATGTGCTTGACGTCGAGGCGGCTCGTCCCCGGTACGGACACCGCCTCCTTGTCCTGCTCGGCGATGACGACGTTGCGCCGGGCTTTCTTCTTGAGGTCCTCGAGCTTGGCGCCTTTCAGCGTGCGGATGTCGGCGTCGATCGCCTTGCGCCGGTGGCCGTGGATCTCCTTGGCGATGAAGAGGATGACCTCCTGCTTCTCGTCCTCGGGAAGGGATTTGAAATCCTTGTCGGCGGCGGCGAGCTTCTCCGCTTTCTTGACGTCCTTCTTGTCGTAGTCCTGCGCGCGCAGCGGCAGGCAGGAGGCGGCGATCAGGGCGGCGGCGAGGAGGGGTTTGATGGTCATGGGATGGAGTATAGCCCGTCTAGGCGTTCCGTCAAGCCCCGGGCTTGACGCGCGCGCCGCGCGCCGTTAAGCTTAAGGCTCAGGAGACCTCTTTGTCCAAACTCGACCAGGCCGGCGCCGCGATGAACTGGATGTTCCCGACGCTTCCATATATCATCCGCATCTCCTACAAGGGCCAGAGCCGCGCCGTCGGCTCCGGGCCGGAGAAGGTCGAGATGGCCTGCAAGACCGAGGACTCGCTCGCGGCCCTCGCCCGCCAGGACCTCTCCGAGTTCCTCGACCACTACGCGATGGGCGACGCCGACCTCAACGGCGACATGTATTCCTTCGTCGGGGCGCGCAACTTCGTGCGAAAGGACCAGCTGTGGCGCATCCATCTCAAGTACCAGCTGCGCTACCTGACGACCGCCCTCTTCCCCTCGAACATCCGGCGCAAGCTGCGGGCGGTCAGCTCCCACTACGACCTGCCCAACGACTTCATCCTGTCCTATCTGGACAAAAGGACGAAGGCCTACTCCTGCGCGATGTGGAAGGACCCGCTCAAGATCGGGGACCTCGACGACCAGGCCCTGGGCGACGCCCAGTACGACAAGTTCGATCAGGCGCTGACCGCCCTGCAGGTCCAGCCGGACGACAAGTTCATCGACATCGGCACCGGCTACGGCTTCGCGCCGCACCTGGCGGAGACGAAGTTCGGCTGCAAGAACACCCTCGGCATCACCCTCTCGCAGAACCAGGTCGACGACGGCTTCTCGAAGAACCTCAAGCTGCTGCATTATCTCGAGGTGCCCGCCGACGGGAGCTTCGACAAGCTCCACACCTGCGGCATGATCAGCCATCTCGACCGCTCCGAGATCGAGCGCTACTACCGGCACTGCTACGGCCTGCTGAAGTCCGGCGGCAAGGCGTGGTTCCATGCCATCATCCCGCCGGCCAACAACGCGGGCCTGACCAACTACACGACGATCTCGGGGACATTCTCGCAGAAGTACGTGTTCCCCGACCACTTCCAGTTCCCGCTGCACGTGCACCTCAAGATCATCGAGAAGCTGGGTTTCCGGGTGAAGAACATCAACTTCCGCTACGGCCATTACGCGAAGACCCTCCGGCACTGGTACAAGCTCTACGTCGAGAACCTGCCGCGGACCCGGCACATGATCACGCCCACGATCGAGCGGGCCTGGCACCTGTACCTGACCTACGCGTCGGTGGTGGACGGGCCGCAGTCGGTGCTCAAGCAGATCCTCTGCGAGAAGCCCTGAGATGCACCCGACCCTGTGCCGCCTGGCCGACGGCACGACGATCTCGACCTACTCCGTCCTCACCGCGCTGGGCTATCTGGCCGGCATCGTCTGGCTGCGCACCCAGGTCAAGAATCTGCGGGCCACGCCGGGGCTTTTCTACGCGCTGGTGGGGACCTTGCTCGCCGCGGCCCTGTCGGGCGGCAAGCTCGGCTTCTTCCTCGTCGAGTGGCGGGACTTCGCCGCCGATCCCGGGGCGATGCTGCGCGATTGGGGTACGGGCTGGGTGTTCTGGTCGGGCTTCCTGCTGGCCTGCCTCGCGGGGTTCTTCTTCCAGATCTGGCACAACAAGACCCACCGCCCGCGCCTGTATCTGCCCGTGGCCGATTACTTCGGCGCGGCGCTCGCGCTGGGCCATGTGCTGGGCCGCCTGGGCTGCTGGGCCGAGGGCTGCTGCCACGGGCGCCCGACGGGCCTGCCCTGGGGCTCGGCGTTCATGGACCCCGCGTCGAGCGTGCCGCCGCGGCTGCTCGGCGTGCTGCTTCATCCGACCCAGCTCTACGAGGCGTTCGGCGAGGCCGCGGCCGCGGCGGTCCTGATCGGCTGGGTCCTCCCGAAGATTCGCGCGGGGAAGTATCGCTACGGTTCGGCCTTCCTCGGCTACATCCTCTACTATTCGATCCTGCGATTTTCGATCGAGTGCCTGCGCGGCGACGACCGCGGCGTGTTCCTCTGGTCGTTCCTGTCGCCGTCCCAGTGGGTCTCGCTCGGCGCCGGCCTCGCCGCCGCCTGGGCGCTCAAGGTCCGCGGCGTCATCGAGCGCGACCCCAAGTCGCGCACGATCTACGCCGACGGCAAGCCCTAGCTCGAGACGGCCCGGCGGAAGGATCATGTCCTCCGGGGACGGGCGCGATTGGCCGCGCCCTCCGGGGTAGACGCGACAACGACGGCCATGGTCGCGTCAACCCCAAGCCCCGTCGGACATGATCCTTCCGCCGGCCCTTATCAATTCGCGCTTGGCTGATCTCCGCGATCGCCTTCAGCTCTTTCCGGGCTTGAGGCCGATGCTCTCGAGGAACGCGTCCTCGTTGGGCTCGCGCAGAAGGAACGCCTTGAGCGACTCCATCTCGTCGCGCGAGGAGCCCTTCTCGAGGATCTCGGTGCGGTAGCGCCGCCCCAGCTGCGGGTTGAGCGCGCCTGCCTCCTTGAAGAGGGAGTACATGTCCTCGGCGTAGACCTTCGACCACATGTAGCCGTAGTAGCCCGAGTCGTAGCCCATCAGGTGGCCGAAGCTCGCCTCGGGGTGCGTGCCGGAGGACATCGGGATCATGGAGACCTCCGAGGCCAGGCGCGCGTAGGCCTTGGTCGTGTCCGAGGGGGGGTTGCCGTGGTAGAGCTGGTCCACCGACCCGAACAGGAGCTGGCGCAAGGTCACGAGGCCGGAGTTCACGTTCTTGGCCGCGAGCATCTTGTTGAGCAGCTCGCCCGGCAGCTTCTTCGTCCGGTCGGAGTAGTGGCCCGACAACGACTGCAGGACCTCCCGGTCCCAGACCCAGTTCTCGAGCATCTGCGACGGGGCCTCGACGAAGTCCCGCGCGGTCGCCGAGCCGGAGAAGCGGCCGTAGCGGGCCTTGGTCAGGGTCTGGTGCATGATGTGGCCGAACTCATGGAAGAAGGTCTCCACCTCGTCGTGGGTCAGCAAGGACGGGCGGTCCTTCGTGGACTTGTTGAAGTTGGCGACCATCGACGACACCGGCTTCTGGTAGCGGCCGTCGGGCAGGACCCGGCCCGTGATCATCGAGAAGGCGGCGGCGTGCTTGTACTTGCCCTCGCGCGGGAACAGGTCGAGGTAGAAGTACGCGATCGGCTCGCCGCCCGCGGCGTCGGTGATCTCGTAGAGCTTCACGTCGGGATGCCAGGTGTCGGCGTCCGTGATCTGGCGGAACTTCAGGCCCAGGAGCTTCTGGTAGACGCCGAGCATCTGCTCGGTCACGTGATCGGCCGGGAAGTACTCCTTGATCTTCTGGTTGTCCACGGAGTACTTGGCCTTCTTGAGCTGGTTGTCGTAGAAGCGCCAGTCCCAGGCGTTGAACTTGCCGTCGGCGGCGCGGCCCTCGAAGACGACCTTCAGCGCCTTGAGGACCTCGAGCTCGTCGGCGCCGAGGATCTTCACCTTCTTGCGCAGGCGGGTGATGAAGGCGGCGACCGCTTTCGGGTCCTTCGCCATGCGGTCCTCGAGGACGAAGCTCGCGTGGGTCGGGTAGCCGAGCAGGCGCGCGGCCTTCAGGCGCAGGGCGAGGACCTCCTTGAGCACCGGCAGGTTCTGGCGCGTGGCGCGGTCGTTGAACTTGCCCTCCATCACGCGGCGCGCGGCCGGGTTGGTGGAGTTCTCCATGAACGGGAAGTAGTCGGGGTAGTCGAGGCCGACCTTGTACTTCCCGTCGACCTTGTCGAGGCGGGCGACGAAGTCCTCGGGCAGGCCGTCGAGCTCGGACAGGTCGAACAGGGCGAAGTCCTTGTAGTCGTTGATGTTCTTGCCGAGGGTGGCCTCTAGCTCGACGAGCTTCTTGCGCAGGTCGACGACCTCCTGGCGCTTCTCCTTCGGCAGCTCGAGGCCGGAGCGCTTGAAGTCGAGCAGCTCCTTGTCGACG
>JACPFR010000013.1 GCA_016182905.1 Elusimicrobiota bacterium | reverse complement strand
GAACCCAATCGGTGAGCAGCCCTTTCTCAGATCGGCGCCGAAGGCGACGATCCTGGCCGCCCCCCGCGGGGGCGGCCATTCCGTTGGGGGGCAAATGCCGCTGCAGTGTGGCGGCCCGACTAATTGCTCAGGCTCCTAGGGCGCCAGCAAGGCGTCGAGCCTGGCCTTGATGACCGATTTCGGCTGGACGCCGACCAGCTGCTCGACGAGCTTGCCGCCCTTGAAGAACAGCAAGGTCGGGATCGCGGACACGCGGTAGACCGTCATCGTGTCCGAGTTCTCGTCGGTGTTGAGCTTGCCGACCACGGCCTTGCCGGCGTACTCCGCGGCCAGCTCCTCGACGACGGGGCCGAGCATGCGGCACGGGCCGCACCACGGCGCCCACAGGTCCACGAGCACCGGCTTGCTCGACTCCAGCACTTCTTTCCGGAACGACGCGTCCGTCAGGTTCAGTTCGGCCATAAAGCCTCCTTTAGAGTCTCGATTCACCCGGCGTCACCAGCAGGTCCTCGGCGCCGCGCTCGCGCACGACGGTCAGCCGCGCCGCGCGCCCGATCTTGTCCTCCGTGAGCGCCCGGTGCAGGTCGTCCACGGTCGCCACGGGCTTGCCCTCGTAGGCGATGAGCAGGTCCCCCTCCTCGACGCCGGCCTCCGCCGCGGGGCCGTCCGGCTCGACGGCGATCACCAGCACGCCCGACTCGGCCGACACGCCGAGCCGGCGCGCCAGGCCGCGCGGCACAGCGACGTTCTGGCCGCCCAGGCCCAGGAAGCCGCGCCGGATGCGGCCGTGCTCGATCAGGCGGCCGGCCACGTGCTTGGCCGTGTCGATCGGGATCGCGAAGCACAGTCCTTGCGCGGGCAGGATCACCGCCGAGTTGACGCCGACGACGCGCCCGCGCGAGTCGACGAGCGGCCCGCCGGAGTTGCCCGGGTTGAGCGCCGCGTCGGTCTGGATGATGTCGTCCATCAGGCGCCCCGACTCGGAGCGCAGCGAACGGCCGAGGGCGGAGACGACGCCCGCGGTGACGGAGTAGGAGAAGCCGTAGGGGTTGCCGATCGCGATCGCGACCTGGCCCGGCCGCAGGGACTTCGACTCCCCGAGCGCGAGCACGGGCAGGCCGTCGGCCTGCACGCGCACGACCGCGAGGTCGGTCGCCGGGTCGTCGCCGACGACCTCCGCCTGGAAGCGGCGGCCGTCGTGCAGGACGACGTCGAGCGCGCTCGCCCCGTGGACGACGTGGCTGTTCGTGAGGATGTAGCCGTTGGCCGTGAACACGAAGCCCGAGCCCGAGCCGCCGCGAGAGCCCTTGCGGGCCTCGATCTTGACCACCGCGGGACTCACCCGCGCGGCCACCTCCGACACCGTCTGAGAGTACGAGTCCAGCAGCGCGCCGCCGTTTTCCTGGTTCATAAGTTCTCCTGTTTCCGCGTCCCTTCTAGGGGGTCATGCCTCCGGCCGAGGTGATCGTCTGCCCCGTCACCCACCGGGCGTCCGAGGACGTGAGGAAGGAGACGATATCCGCGATGTCGTCCGGCTGCCCGATGCGTCCGAGCGGAGTACGCGAGATCATCTGCTTCTTGAAGGCGTCGTCGGCGACCGCGTTCATCAGGTCGGTCTCGACCGGCCCGGGCGCCACGCCGTTGACCGTCACGCCTCGAGGGCCGAGCTCCGAGGCCCAAACGCGCGTCAAGGCGTCGAGCGCGGCCTTGGTCGCGGAGTAGACCCCGGCTCCGGCCATCGAGCCCGCGCCCGCGATGGAGCTCACGTTGATCACGCGCCCGCCTTCTTCCGGAAAACGCGGGACGGCGGCCTGCGTCGTGAAGATCGGGCCGTTGACGTTGAGGTCGAACTGCGCGCGGACGTGCTTCTCGCTCACGCCCTCGAGCGGCACGAACTCCCCCCAGCCGGCGTTGTTGACGAGGATGTCGAGCCGCCCGTGCGCCTTGAAAGCCGCCTCGACGAAGGCCTTGGCCTGCTCGGGGACGGAGGCGTCGGCCTTGTGCGCCGAGGCCGCGCCCCCCGCTTTTCGAATGCGCGCGACCAGCGCCTCGGCCTCCTTCGCCGAGCGCGAATAGCTGATCGCGACCGCCGCGCCGTCCGCCGCGAGCCGCTCCGCGATCGCCGCGCCGATGCCGCGCGCCCCGCCCGTCACGGCGGCCGTCTTCCCCTCGAGTCTCTTGGTCATATTCCCTCTCCTTTAATTGAACGAACAGTCAATAATTACCGATAAAAAAATCAGTCCAGCGTCCTCAAGGCTTCGGCCGCGACGGCCTTGAGCTCCGCCCGGTCGCAGCCCGTGCGCCCCAGCGCGCGCAGCCCCAGCGCCGCGGCGAACAGGAACCGGGCCGAGGCCCGGGCCTCCCCGCGCGCCGTCACGCTCCCGTCGGCGCGCCCGCGCAGCACGGCCGCCAGCAGGGCCCCCTCGACGCGGCGCCGATTGTCCTCCACGCAGCGCGCGACGCGCTCGTCGTGGGCGGAGCGCTCCGTCGCGGCGTTGGCCAACAGGCAGCCGCAGGGATCGCCCGCCGCCTCCTCGATGACGATCGAGAAGAGCTTCTCGATGGCGGCCCGGCCCGTCCTCGCCGCGTTCAGCGTCCGCAGGAGGCTGACGTCCTTCGTGCCTTGATAGCGGCGCAGGGCGGCGAGGTACAGGGCGCGCTTGTCGCCGTAGGCGCCGTACAGGCTCGCGCGGCGAAGGCCGGTGGCCTTCTCCAGGTCCTCGACGGACGTGCCGTCGAAGCCCTTCCTGCGGAAGGTCTCCACGGCCTTGTCGAGGACGACGTCGCTGTCGAACGAGCGCGGGCGAGCCATACCGTCATTATAGACCGTTCAGTCAATAATGTCAAGCGCCGCGCGGAGGCGGGGCTTAATAGTAAAATCCGGCCGATGACCGACCATCTCGCCGAACGGCGCGCCCGCTTCCTCGCCCTCGCGGCCGACATTCCCGCGCGCTGCCGCCTCGTCGAGCGCAGCGAGGGGAACGCGCTGGCGCGCAAGCTCCGCAAGCTGGCCCTGTTCCGCGGGCGCTACGTGCGCTGGGCCGCCGCGCGCGCGGGCCTGCGCCCGGGCGTCGTCGAGCTTCCCCTTTTCTGGGGCGCGCGCATGCGCCTGCCCTACACCGACGACGCCGATTTCGTGACCTTCTACCTCGTGGGCGCGCCCGGCGGCCCCGAGTACAAGCTCGCGCGCTGGTTCATCCGGAACCTGAGGGCCGGGGACTCGTTCTACGACGCCGGCGCGAGCTACGGGTTCTACACCATGCTCGCCGGGGAGTTCATCGGCGCCGAGGGCGAAATCCACGCCTTCGAGCCGCTGCCCGAGATCCACGCGCGGCTGGCGGCCAACGCCCCCGGAGCGCGCGTCGTCAACGCCGCGCTGTGGGACCGCTCGGGGAAGGCGACGATGTTCCGCAACCCGATCAGCGAGTCGTTCAACACGCTGGAGGGCGAGGCCGCGGCCGCGACGGCGCCGCCGGGGACGACCGAGCTCGAGGTGGACTGCGTCACGCTCGACGCCTACGCGAAGGAGCACCGGCCGCCCACCGTCATCAAGATCGACGTCGAGGGCGGGGAGAAGCGGCTCCTCGCCGGCGGACTCGAGACCTTGCGCGCGTCCCGCCCCGCGATCGCGATGGAGATCTGGCCCGGAGTCAACGGAGAGAGGTTCTCGCTGCCGGCCTGCCGCGACCTGCTGTCCCTGGGCTACGCCGCCCACCGCCTCGACGAGGACGGCGCGGCCGTCCCCCTCGCCGCGGCCGACCTCCCGGAGTTCCTGCGGTCCCTGCCCGGCATCTGGGACAACCTCGTCTTCCTGCCGGCTTAACCGGATTCGAACCGGGACGCAACAACTCCTTAACGCCGGGCGGCTACAATCCTGATGCCGCCATGATAGACACCGAACGATCGCTCGAGACCGTCGTGCGACTCCAGGACGAGATCATGCGGGAGCGCGCCGAGGAGCTGAAGGAAGCGGCGCTCGCCGCCAAGACCCGCCTCGCCGAGCGCGAGGCGGCCCTCGCCCGCCTGCGCGAGCAGGTGGCGGCGCTCAAGGCCGCGCTGGCCCCCGCGCCCGCCCCGCGGCCGGCCCCGGCGCCCGTCGTCCGCGCGGAGACCCCCGCTCGGACCGCGCGCGTCGCGGCGCCCGCGGCGGCCGTCCCCGTCCGGACCGCGGCTTGGAGGCCGTACGCGCCGTACGCGGCGATCGCCGCCTGCGCCGTCCTCATCGAGCTCGGCGGCGCGCGCCTCCCCGCCCCCGCCGCGCCGGACCTCTCCGCCTTGGCCCATCCCGCGCCCGCCCCCGTCGCGAACGACCGGCCCGCCGCGAAAGGCGCGCCGGTCGTCACGGACGACGACCGCTCCGAGGAAGCCCTGCTGCTGGTGCACGAGTGGAAGCTGCCCGGAGACGAGAAGTCGCTCGGCGAGCGCCTCGGCGGCGAGCTCGATCTTCCGGGCGGACGCCCGTCGTGGACCGTCGAGCGCACCGGCGCCCACGGCTACCGGGTGACCTTCCAGCCCGCCGAGAAGGACCTGCCCTACTCCTTCGAGGCCGACATCGAGTCCCGCGTCGTCTGGCCCACGCCCGAGACGCAGGAGCTCCTGGCTCCGCGCTTCACCGCCGCCTTCCGCGACGCCGTGCGCTGACGCGAGCGCCTCGCCGCGAAGAAATTGTATCCTGGAGCCGGCTCGACCTCGAGCAGGAGACACCCTCATGAAGAAGACTTTCACTTTGCTCAGCCTCATCGCCGTCCTCGCGCTTCTCGCCGCGCGCGCCGGCGCGGACTGCGGTCATTGCGAGAAGGGCCACGACAAGAAGGACGCGGCCGGCAAGTCCTGCGAGATGGGCTGCCCGACGCACATGGCCGGCGCCGAGGTCTCGGTCGCCAACATCGCCGACGGCGTCACCGTCACCATCGTCACGAAGGACGCCGCCAAGGTCAAGGAGCTCCAGGAGAAGGCGGCCAAGCACTTCGCCAAGAAGGATAAGGCGGCGAAGGGCGCCGCGTACGCCTGCCCGATGGGCTGCGCGACCTCCGACAAGCCGGGCAAGTGCCCCAAGTGCAGGATGGAGATGAAGAAGCAGTAGAGGATCCATCGCCTCCCGGCCCTTCGGGCCGGGGAGCCCGACGCCGGACGCCCCATCATCCCTATATGAGGCGTCCGGCTTTCTTTTTCCCGGCCTTGCCGGCGGCGGCCGGCAGCAGGACCGTGAAGCGGGCGCCCTCGCCCTCCACGGACTCCGCCCAGACGTGCCCCCCGTGGCGGCGGACGACGGAGTGGACGATGGACAGCCCCAGGCCGCTGCCCCGCTTCTTCGAGGAGAAATAAGGATCGAAGATGCGGGTCAGGATCGCGGCCGGTATCCCGGGGCCGTCGTCGCGGACCGTGATCCGGACGTAGCGGCCCGGCTTCAGGTCGACCGCGGGCTCGGCCAGGACGTGGTTCTCGGCGCGGATCGCGACGGTCCCGCCGGCGGGCATCGCCTCGCGCGCGTTGACGAGGAGGTTGCCGAGGATCTGGGAGATCTGGGTCTCGTCGCCGTGGATGGCCCAGAGTCCCCGGGGCGCGTCCACCTCGTCGCGCACCCTCGACCCCTGGAGCACGAGTCGGGGCGCGCCGCGCAACAGGGGTCCGAGCGCGAAGACCCGGCGGACGGGCGTGCCCCCGTCGGCGAAGGTCAGCAGCTGATGGGCCAGGGCCCCCGCCTTCTCGCAGATCTTCCCCGCGTCGTCGAGGTGCTCGCGCGCGGCGCGGGAGGCCTTGACCTCATCCCTCAGCATCTCGAGGTTCGCTATGATCCCGGTCACGAGGTTGTTGAAGTCGTGGGCGATGCCGCCGGCGAGGAAGCCGAGCGACTCGAGGCTGCGGATCTTGAACAGCTCCTCCTCGGCCCGCTTCTTCTGGGCGGTGATCTCCGTGCAGAAGCCGCCCGTCGCGCGGACCTTCCCCTTCTCGTCGAGCAGCGGGAACTTCTCCGTGATGAACGACAGGACTCCGCCGGGCAGCGGGATCGTCTCCTCGAACTCGAGCGCCTCCCGGCGCTCGGCGACGAGGGCGTCCTGGGTCCGGAACAGGTCCGCCACCGTCTCGGGGAAGAGCTCGTGGTCCCGCTTGCCGAGGATGGCCGCGCGCGGAACGCCGGCGAGGGACTCGTAGCGCCGATTGACGTAGAGGTAGCGCCCGTCCAGGTCCTTGAGGTAGACGACGAGGCGCGTGCTGTCGAGCAGGCCGTCGAGGAAATCGCCGTGCGCGCCGCCGCCCTTCCCGGCGGTCCTGCGCGTCTTCACGCGCCCGGGCCGAAGCGCTCGAACAGGCCGATCAGCTCGGCGCGGCCCAGGACGTGCCCTTCCATGGCGCGGGCCACCTCGGACGCGGTCGCCCGGGGAGGCAGGCCCAGGGCCTTGTCCAGGGCGAAGAGCTTGAAGACGTACCGGTGAGGCTTGCCCGGAGGCGGGCAGGGACCGCCGTAGCCCACCCGGCTGAAGCTGTCCACTCCCCAGCTCGCGCCGTGCTTCGCCCCGCCCAGGACGCGCTCCGTCTTCGGCAGGTTCCCCGGCAGGCCGGCGAGGTCTCCCGAAAGGTCGTAGAGCACCCAATGGACCCACAGCCCCACGGGAGCGTCCGGGTCGTCCATGATCAAGGCGAAGCTCTTCGTCCCGGGCGGCGCGCCGGACCAATCCAGCTCCGGCGAGGGATCCTTCCCCTCGCAGGTGTGGAGCTTCGGGATCGTCTCCCCGTGCTTGAACGCCGGGCTCGTCAGCTTGAACATCGTTTTAAGGGCGGTCGCAACATTCCGGCCCGGGCGGGCCGCTATTTGATGAGGGCCAGGCTCGAGGTGTAGCCGTGGACGAAGTTGCGGCCGCCGACGGGACCGAACTCGCCGTTGGCGAAGAAGCCGGCCATCGGCACGGGGCCGCGCAAGGTCTGCACCAAGGTCGCGTCGTGGTCCGACTCTCCGTACAGGCCCTTGCCGCGGCCGCAGCAGGAGAAGAGCAGGGCGCCGCGGGGCGCGGCGTCGGTCTCGGGGAGCGCGCCCAGGAGCATCGAGAAGTCCTGATCGGAGGTGTGCGCGTCGCGCAGCTGGAACTGCAGGGTCTGGCCGCGGCGCAGGTTCGCGCCGAGGACGAGCGAGCCGGACTTGTCGTCGTAGCCGAGGAGGTTGCGGATGACGAAGTCGCCGCGGCGGAACTCCGAGCGGCCCTCGTTCATGACGAGGCCCGCGAA
The DNA here is from genome assembly GCA_016182905.1 of Elusimicrobiota bacterium. Classification (NCBI taxonomy): domain Bacteria; kingdom Pseudomonadati; phylum Elusimicrobiota; species Elusimicrobiota bacterium. The sequence continues at coordinate 10,647 of JACPFR010000013.1, read as the reverse complement.
CAGGGAGCTGCGCGCGAGGCGCTGATCCTCGGGCGTGCACTTCGACAGCGTCTCGCGCAGGACCTCGAGCGGGTTGCGCCCGCCGAGCTCGTGCAGGACGTTGCCCTCGGCCCTGGTCACGATCAGGGGATCGCCGATCGGGCGGCAGCCCTGCGCCACGACCGTCTGGATCTCGACGGGGCCGACGAGGGCGACGCCGGCCAGGCCCTGCGTCAGGACATGCGAGCCGAGCAGCAGCCAAGAGGGCTTGTGCAGGAGCAGGCCGCTGGCCATGCCCCCGATGAGGGGCGCGCCGGGATAAGCCTCGTTGAACAGCGCGGCCATGCGCTCGGGATCGGCGCTCGCCGGGTCGCCGAGGATCATGAACTTCGGGCTCTCGTTCGGATAGAGGTCGAGCTCCTTGACGAGCGCGGCCCCGTTCTCGAACCGGCCCAGCTCCGCCGGAGAAAAGGAGAAAGGCTGGACGCGCACGCCGGGCAGGCGCATGGCCAGGATCGAGACGCCGGGCGTCCGCTCGACCTCCTTTCGGCCGGCGATGACGCCGCTGGCGTTGCAGCCGAGGACGCGCAGGGGCGCCAAGCCCTTGGCGAGCAAGGTCGAGAACTCGGCGGGATCGAAGCCTTCGAACGCCTCGGAGACGAACACGAGCGCCAGGTCGCAGGGCCCGACGCCGAGCCGGGCGCGCGCCGCCTTCGCGGCGGCGGCGGCGGCCTTGCGCCAGTCCTTGTCGTCCGAGAAGCCCTCGGCGAAGCGCTTCGCCCCGCTCACCGGCTCTCCCCCTTCACGGCGTCGGCCACGGCGGCCACGCCCGGCGGCTCGGCCGCGTCCGCCAGGCGGCGCAGGTCCGGGCCGCAGCCGAAGACGCGCGGGTACGACTCGGCCTGAAGGCGGTGCGCGAGGATGTAGTCCTGGTCGTCGGGATCGACGAAGGAGATCACCTTGCGCGGAAGATAGAGGCGGTGCACCGCCGCGAGCAGGGCGTCCGCCTTCGGCTCCCCCGGCCGGCCGACGAGCTCGAAATCCAGGCGGCCGCGCGCGTGCAGGTCGGCGACGCGCGCCAGCCCGGCGAGGGAGGGGGCGCCGTCGGGGCACGCATTCCAGGCGCCCCGCAGGCCCCACTCGAGCCAGCGCCGGTAGTTGTGGTTGCCCTTGAGGTGATGCATGCGGCGGCAGACCTCCAGGGCGGCGGCGTTCAGCGCCGGGTCCACGCGCGGCTCGCGCAGGATCGCCGGGTCGCCGGCGCGGGAGATCCGGTCGAGGAAGCCGCCCGACTCCCGCTCCCAGAGCTCCTGGAAGAGGAAGCGCAGCATCGCGTCCGCGAACTCCCGGTGCGCCTTCATGCCGGTCGCGAGGAAGCCGTCGGTGAAGGCGAGCGCCGTCGCCGCGGCGTCGCCGAGGAGGCCGACCACGGACTCCCCGTCGCCGCCGGCCGAATGCTGGAGGCCGAGGACGGGATCGTAGAGGCGCGTCTGCAGGAAGCTCAGGGCCTTCATCGCGGCCTCGCCGGCGCCGGGATGGCCGTAGGCGTGGGCGCGGAGCAGAGCGGAGGCGGCCAGCGCGTTGCCGTCGGCCGGGTACACGGCGGGCTCCCGCTTGCCGGCGCGGCGGAAGGCGCCCGCGCCCGAGTCCCACAAGGAGCGGAGCAGGTGGTCGCTGACGGCGGCCGCGGCGTCGCGCCAGCGGGCCTCGCCCGTCAGCGCGTGAGCGTCCCAGAACAGCGACGCCCAGCGGGCGTGCAGGGAGAGCGGCGAGCCGACGCCCGAGAGGAAGGCGCGGGCCGCGGGGTCCCACCCGGCCCAGCGCACCTCGAGCGCCTTCGTCATCCGGGCGCGGGCCGCGGCGTCGCCGCGCTCGCCCGCCGCGTGCAGAAGGGCCTCGACGAGCTCCGGGTCGGCCTCGGCGGGAAGGCCGGCGAGCCCGGCGAACACGGCGGAGACCTTCGCCTCGTCGGGAGCCGCGGAGAGCTCCGTCGAGCGCACCGCCCCGGTCCAGGCCGCGCGGGCCGGGGCGTCGGGACGCAGCGGCGTGACCGCCTCCAGGGCCAGCAAGGCGAGCTCCTCGTCCAGGCCGTCGGAGGGCAGCGGAAGGACCGCTCGCCGCGCCCCGTCCGGATCGAGGACCACCGCGTGGCCGGCGCCGATGCGCGCGGCCGCGTCGGGCCTCGTCTCGGGATCGGCCAGCACGGCCACGAAGCGGCGGGAGATCTCGCCCTCGGCGGCCTTGAGCTGCTCGGGCGGGAGCGGCCCGATCGCGGCGAGGATCGGCAGGCCTTGCGCCTTGGCGCGGGCGAACGCCTCCGCCGACCAGGACACCCAGGAGCTCACGCCGCCGCCTTGTCGTCGGCGAGCTCGAACATGCGCTCGATCGGGCGCAGCGCCCGGGCGGCGACGGCCGCGGGCACCTCGATGCGCTGGGACGCCGTCGGGCGTTCCAGGGCCGAGAGCACCCGCTCCAGGGTCACGGCCTTCATGTGCGGGCACAGGCGGCACATCGGGACGAACGTCTTATCCGGGAACTTCGTGCGCGCGAGGTCGCCGAGGCCGCACTCGGTGATGAGCATGTAGGAGGACGCCTTGTGGTCGTCCACCCACTTCATCATGTCGCCGGTGCCGCCGATGTAGTCGACGACGCTCGTCAGCGCCGGGGTGCATTCGAAATGGGCGAGGATCCTCACGCCGGGGTACATCTTGCGGTAGAACTCGACCGACGCCGCGTCGAAGTTGTCGTGCACGATGCACGAACCTTCCCAGATGATCAGGTCCTTGCCGATCGTCTTGCCGAGCTCCTTGGCGAGGTTCCTGCCCATCATCGCGTCGGGGGCGAAGATGACCTTCTCGTGCTCCTCATAGAGCTTGCGCATGATCTTCGGCGCGTTCGCGCTCGTGACGACGACGTCGCACTCGGCCTTCACCGCCGCGGTGGTGTTGATGTACACGACCACCGGAGCGCCCGGGTGCTTTTTCTTCAGCGCCCGAACGTCGGCCGCCGTTATGGATTCGGACAGAGAGCACCCCGCCTCCGGGGCCGGCAGCAGGACCTCTTTATCCGGGCTCAGGATCTTGGCCGTCTCCGCCATGAAGCGGACGCCGCAGAAGACGATGGTCTTCGCGTCGGAAGCCGCGCCGAGCTTCGCCAGCTTGTACGAGTCGCCGACGAAGTCGGCCACGCCGAGGAGGATCTCCGGCCGCTGGTAGACGTGCGCCGGGATGACGGCCTTCTTCTCCTTCTTGAGCCGGTTGATCCTCCAGGTCAGGCGCGCGGCGCGCTCGAGCTCCTCGTCGCGATAGCCGAGGCCGGCCAGCCCCTTGTCGGCGAGACGGGCGGCTTCGTTCTCGAGCTCGGACTCGGTCGGGTTCAGCGCCACAGGTTCAGCTCCGGGTAATTGCAGAAGATGCCGTCCACGCCGAGCTTGTTCAGCCGGTCGCGCTCGACGGGCGTATTGACCGTGTAGACGAGGATCTTTCGTTCGCGGTCGTGAGCCGCCTTGACCGTGCGCGCCAAAGTCTGGCGCACGCTGAGGTTGAGGCTCTCGGCGTCGATGTCCTTCATCTCTCGCAGCGCGGTCTGCAGGGTCGTCAGGCCTAAAAGGTAGCCGATGCGCACCTTCTCGTCGAGCGAGCGCACCGAGTACAGGGCGGCGTGGTCGAAGCTCGAGACGACCGTGCGGGCCGAGGCGCCGCGCTTGTGGATCAGGTCCACCACGCGTTCCTCGATGCCGGGATAGACGGAGGAGCCGCGCTTGATCTCGACGTGGAGCTCGACCGACGGCGGCAGGATGTCGAAGACGTCCTCGAGCCGAGGAAGCCGCTCTCCGGTGAACTCCTTGCCGAACCAGGAGCCGACGTCGACGCGCGCGAGGTCGTCCCAATGCAGGTTCTTGATGCGGCGCTTGTCGCGGCCGCAGCGCTTGAGGTCGTCGTCGTGAGCGACGACGAGCTCGTGGTCGAGGGTCTGGTGGACGTCGAGCTCGATGGCGGGCGCCCCCATCGCGAGGGCGCGCAGGAAGGCCGCCATCGTGTTCTCGGGCGCGTGGCCGCTGGCTCCGCGGTGGGCGATGACTAGCATTTCTCTATCCGTTCCATGACGGCGGCGTAGGCGGCGTCATCATACTCGATTCCGAGACGCTCTTCCCGGCCGGTGTTCGGGCCGTGGAAGTCCGAGCCGCCGACCGCCAGAAGACCCTTGCTCTTGGCCCAGTCGCCGTAGGTCCGGACCTGCGAGGGCGTATGCCCCGAGTAATTGACCTCGACGCCCTGAAGGCCGGAGCGGAAGAGCTCGTCGAGCTCGTTCTCCTTGCCCGCGGTCTGCGGATGCGCGAGGCAGGCGGTCCCGCCGGCGTCGCGGATCAGCGCGATCGCCTCGGCCGGGCTCGGTCCCATCGACTCGACGTAGCCGGGCTTGCCCCTGATCAGGAAGCGCTCGAAGGCCTCCTTGCGGCTGCGGACGACGCCGAGGCGGCGCAGCGCGTCGGCGACGTGCGGACGGCCGAGGGTCTCGTGCGCTCCGGCCCGGACGTCGGCGAACTCGATGGCGATGCCCAGCGCGCGCAGGTTCTCGACGATGCGCTTCGAGCGCACGGCGCGGCGCTCGCGGAACTCCGCCAGGCGCTCGGCGAAGCCGGGCGAGACGGGATCGATGCCGTAGCCCAGGATATGGACCCGGTCGGCGGCGCCCTCGCCGGCGCAGTTGATCTCGATGCCGAGGCGGACGGACAGCCCTTCCGCCTCCGCGGCGGCGAACAGCTCCGGCCCGCCGGAGACGCTGTCGTGGTCGGTCAGCGTCAGCAGCTCGACGCCGTTCTTGACCGCGCGCGAGACGAGCTCCGCCGGGGTCAGAGTCCCGTCGGAGAAGATCGAATGGCAGTGCAGCTCGACGCGTTTAGACAATCGGGTGACGTCTCCGGCACGTTATCTTTAGAAACGAACGAATGAACCACAAAGACACGAAGGCGCTAAGAACGGATGAATGGTCGGGGACTATCCTTGAGGATAGTCGGCCAAATCGCGGCAAACCAAAAAACTTCGTGACTTGGTGTCTTTGTGGTTCGCCGTCCGCCGTTCCCCGGATCAGACCGCGACGACTTCCTTGATCTCGGGGATCTCCTGCCGGACCATCCGCTCGACGCCGCCCTTCAGCGTCGCCGTGGAGCTGGGGCACGAGCCGCAGGCTCCGTGCAGGCTCACCTTCACGATGCCCGCGGCCTCGTCGACCGAGACCAAGGAGATGTCGCCGCCGTCGGACTGGATGTAAGGGCGGATCTTCTCCAGCACCTTCTCGACGCGTTCCTGGATCGTCATAAATCCCTCCTTCCTACTTTCCCGGCGCCAGCTTCTCGAGCCAAGCCGGCGCCGCGCCGCAGGCGCCCGTCTTCTGCTCGAGGATCGCGGCCAAGGTCACGCCCTCGAAGTAGCGCGTCACGATCTCGCCGAGCTTGGTCCACACGGGCGAGATCGCGCACTGCCCCTGATGGCGGCAGTCCTTCGATCCCGCGTCGTAGCGCTCGCACACTTCCTCGAATACGGCCCCGTCCACGGCGCGCACCACCTGCTCGATCGTGATCTCGCGCGGCGGGCGCGACAGCGAGTAGCCGCCGGCGCTGCCCCGATGGCTCGTCACCAGCCCCGCACGGCGCAGTTTTACCAAAATCTGGCTCACATAGTCGGCGGGAACGTTGTCGGTCTCCGCCAGGCGCTCGGCCGGGACGGGGGCCTTGCCGTGCTCCGCCGCCAAGGTCACCATCAGGCGCGTCGCGTATTCGATCGAGCTCGTGATCCTCATATCAGTACAGCCCCAGCTGCTCCTTCGCGTCCTCGGTGGCCATCGTGCGCGGGTCCCAGCCCGGCGTGAAGGTCAGGTCCACGTCGACGTCCTTGATGCCCGGGAGCTTCGTCAAAGCGGTGTGCGCCGCGGCGAGGAGCATCGGCCCGTAAGGGCAGGCGGGCGAGGTCAGGCTCATGCGCACCTTGACCGAGCGGCCCTTGGGCGATTGGCCGAACTCGGCGCCGTAGACGAGGCCGAGGTCCACGATGCTGATGTGGATCTCGGGGTCGACGACGGGCTTGAGCGCCTCGCCGACCTGCTTGAACGTAGCCTCCGCGGCGGTCTCGGTCTTGCTCATGATTTGGCCGCCTCGAATCCCTGCATGACGGTGTTCCAGCCCAAGGTCGCGCACTTGACCCGCAGCGGGAACTTGCGCACCCCCTCCAGGCTCGCGAGCTGCTCCAGCTCCGGAGGCAGGCCCGCCGCGTCGCCGTTCTCGAGCATCAGCTTCTTGAACGCGGCCACGAGCGCCTTCGCCTTCGCGATGTCGGCGCCCTCGAGGGCCTCGGCCATCATCGCCGCGGAGGCCTGGCTGATCACGCAGCCGTGGCCGGCGTAACGCAGCTTCGCCACCTTGCCGTCCGTCAGCACGGCCGTGATCTCGAGCTCGTCGCCGCAGACGGGATTGATGCCGTGCGCGCGAAGGTCCGCCGGGTCGCACTTGCCCTTGCGGGTCGAGGACCGGAAATAATCGAGTAGAACCTCGCGATAGAGGTCCTGCAGCTCCGCGTCGCCTTCCATCAGTGCACCCCCGCCTTCGGCTTGACCTTGAAGAAATCGAGGGTGCGCTTCAGCGCCCGCGCGAACGCCTCGACGTCCGACTCGTCATTATAGAGATAAAAGCTCGCCCGCGCCGTCCCGCCGCACTGGAGCTTGTGCATCAAGGGCTGGCAGCAGTGATGGCCGACCCGGACCGCCACCCCCTCCAGGTCGAAGGCCGTGCCGACGTCGTGAGGGTGGAGCCCCGGGACGTTGAAGGAAACGACCCCGGACCGCTTATCGGGGTCCGAGGGACCGAGCACCGTCATGCCCTCCGCCTCCAGGATCGTCCGCGTCTTCTCGGCCAGCGCGTGCTCGTGCGCGGAGATGTTCTCGAGGCCGACGGCCGTCAGATAGTCGAGCGCCGGGCCGAACGCGGCCTGGTCGGCGTAGTTGGGCGTGCCCGCCTCGAACTTGTAGGGCAGGACGTTCCACGTGGTCTTCTCGAGCGTCACGCGCGAGATCATGTCGCCGCCGCCGAGGAACGGGTCCATCGCCTCGAGGAGCTCCTCGCGGCCCCAGAGCACGCCGACGCCGGTCGGCCCGAGCATCTTGTGGGCGGAGAAGGAGACGAAGTCCGCGCCCCAGGTCTTGAGGTCCATCGGGCGATGCGGGGCCCACTGGCAGGCGTCGACGGAGACGACCGCGCCGGCGGCCTTGCCGAGCTTGATGAGCTCGAGCACCGGGTTGACCGTCCCGATGGCGTTCGACAAAGCGGTGAAGGTGAAGAGCTTGGGGCCCCTGGCGAGCGCCGCCTTGACCTTGGCCAGGTCGAGCGTGCCGTCGAGCTCGACGGGCACGAACTCGAGCTTGATCCCGCGCTCGGCGGCGAGCAGCTGCCAGGGCACGATGTTGGAGTGGTGCTCCATCTCGGTCGACAGCACCGTGTCGCCGGCCTTCAGGAACTTCCGGGCCCAGGCGTGGGCGATCAGGTTGAGCGACTCGGTGGCGTTGCGGGTGAAGATCAAAGTCTCGGGCTTGGGCGCGCCGACGAACGCGGCGAGCTTGGTCCGGGCCTCCTCGGCCATGTTCGTGGATTCTTCCGACAGGGAGTGCACGCCGCGGTGCACGTTGGCGTTGTGGTTCTCGTAGAAGTCGGCCAGATACTCGATGACCTGGCGCGGCTTCTGGGTGGTCGCCGCGTTGTCGAGGTAGGCGAGCGGCTTGCCGCGCACGAGGCGCTTCAAGATCGGGAAATCCTCGCGGAGCTTCTTCGCGTTCAGGGCGGCCATATCAATGATGCTCCTTGGGCATGCGCCCGTGCAACGCGTCGGCCAACGCAAGCTTCAGCGGCTCGAGCGCGATGCGGTCGATCATCTCCGAGCCGAAGGCGTAGATGAGGAGGCGGCGGGCCTCGTCGGCGCCGATGCCGCGGGACTGGAGGTAGAACAGCGCCTCGAGGGACATCTGGCCGACGGCCCCGCCGTGCTTGCAGGAGACGTCGTCGGCGAGGATCTTGAACTCGGGATTCGTGTTGACGCGGGCGTCCTCGGAGAGCAGGAGGTTCTTGTTGTAGACCTGCGCGTCGGTCTTCTGCGCGCCGGGCTTGACCCAGATCAGGCCGTCGAACACGAAGCGCGCCTTGTCGTCGATGACGGCTTTATAGAGCGCGCGGGTGGTGCCGCCCACCGCGATGTGCTCCACGAGCGCGTGGTGGTCGGCGAACTCCGTCCCGCCGAGCAGGGCCAGGCCGTTGAGGGTGCACTCGGCGCCCTCGCCCTCGATGCGCACGCGCAGGTCCTCGCGCGCGAACAGGCCGCCGAGGTTCAGCGCGTGGGACTCGTAGCGCGCCCGGGAGGCCAGCGACACCTCGAGGCCGAGCGTCAGGCGGCCCTGCGCGCCCTCGCGGACGACGCGGTGATGGCGCAAAAAGGAGCCCTCACCGAGTTCCACCTGAGACCGGACGTTCTTCCACGACGGCGCGTCGCCGAAGGACAAGGTCTCCTCCACCAGCTCCGCCGAGGCGCCGGGCTCGAGAACGACGAGCACTCGCGCTTGCGAGGATTCGGCGACCGACGACGCTTCCGAGATATGGACGAGATGGATGGGCCGGTCGGCGCGCGCATGGCGCGCGACGCGGACGACGAAGCCGTCGCGCGCGACGGAAGCCTCCGCGGCGAGCGGCATGCCGGCCGGGGCGGGGCGGTCCAGCATCTCGTCGAGGTCGGAGCCCTGCGACAGCGGCTCGACCGTCACGCCGTCGGGCAGCTTGAGCACCGCGTGCTTGGCCTCCCAGCGTCCGTTGACGAGCGCCGCGCGGTGGAACCCGACGGGGCACAACACGCGGCCGCCGAGCGGCTCGAGGCGCGCCGGCACGCCGGCGGGCTTGAAGTCCGGGCCCGTGAGGACGGCGGCGGGGGTGTACCGCCAGCTTTCCTTCTGGGCGGCGAGGTCTTCGGCGATCATGCCGCCACCTTTGGCACGGAGCCGGAATCCTCGATCCAGCCGTAACCCTTCTTCTCGAGCTCGAGCGCGAGCTCCTTGCCGCCGGACTTGATGATCCGTCCGCCGGACAGGACGTGGACGAAATCGGGGACGATGTAGTCGAGCAGGCGCTGGTAGTGCGTGACCACGACGAAGGCGCGCTTGGAGTCGCGCATGCGGTTGACGCCCGCGGCCACGACCTTGAGGGCGTCGATGTCGAGGCCGGAGTCGGTCTCGTCGAGGAGCGCCAGCTTCGGCTCGAGCACCGCGAGCTGCAGCACCTCGTTGCGCTTCTTCTCGCCGCCGGAGAAGCCCTCGTTGACCGAGCGGTTCAGGAAAGCCGGGTCCATCTCGACGGACTGGGCCTTCTCCTTGACGAACTTGAGGAAGGCGCCCGCGTCCATCTCGGGCTCGCCGCGATGCTTGCGCATGGCGTTGTAGGCGGCCTTGAGGAAGTACTTGTTCGACACGCCGGGGATCTCGACGGGATACTGGAAGGCGAGGAACACGCCCTCGCGCGCGCGGATCTCGGGCTCCATGGCCAGAAGGTCCTTGCCCTCGTACTCCGCCGCGCCCTCGGTGACCGTGTAGCCCGGGCGCCCGGCGAGGATGTACGACAGGGTCGACTTGCCGGACCCGTTCGGTCCCATGATCGCGTGGACCTCGCCGGCCTTGACCGACAGGCTCAGGCCCTTGAGGATGGCCTTTTCGCCGACCTTCGCGTGCAGATCCGTGATTTTCAGCATATCAGCCGACGCTCCCTTCCAGAGAAATGTTCATGAGCTTGTGCGCCTCGACGGCGAACTCCAGGGGGAGCTCGTTGAAGACCTGCTTGCAGAAGCCGTTGACGATCATCCCGACCGCGTCCTCGGCCGACAGGCCGCGCTGGCGGAGATAGAAGAGCTGGTCCTCGCCGATCTTGGAGGTCGAGGCCTCGTGCTCGAGCGTCGCCGAGGTGTTGCCGACCTCGATGTACGGGAAGGTATGCGCCCCGCACTTGTCGCCGAGGAGAAGCGAGTCGCATTGCGAGTAATTGCGCGCGCCCTGGGCCGACTTGGCGATCCGCACCTGTCCGCGATAGGCGTTCTGCCCGTGTCCGGCCGATATCCCCTTCGAGATGATGGTCGATCTCGTGTTCTTGCCGATGTGGATCATCTTGGTCCCGGTATCGGCTTGCTGGTAGTGGTTCGCCAGCGCCACGGAGTAGAACTCCCCGACCGACTCGTCGCCGAGCAGGATGCACGAGGGGTACTTCCACGTGATCGCCGAGCCCGTCTCCACCTGCGTCCAGGAGATCTTCGAGCGGGCGCCGGCGCATTTGCCGCGCTTGGTCACGAAGTTGTAGATGCCGCCCTTGCCGTTCTTGTCGCCCGGGTACCAGTTCTGGATGGTCGAGTACTTGATCGACGCGTCGTCGTGGGCCACGAGCTCGACGACGGCGGCATGCAGCTGGTTCTCGTCGCGCATCGGCGCCGTGCAGCCCTCGAGGTAGCTGACCTGCGCGCCCTCGTCGGCGACGATCAAGGTGCGCTCGAACTGGCCGGTGTCCTTGGCGTTGATGCGGAAGTAGGTCGAGAGCTCCATCGGGCACTTGACGCCTTTGGGGATGTAGCAGAACGAGCCGTCGGAGAAGACGGCGGAGTT
>JACPFR010000012.1 GCA_016182905.1 Elusimicrobiota bacterium | reverse complement strand
GTGGGTGAATATGCCGCGGGAGGGGGCGGCATAGTCTGCGAAGTGGCGGGGGCGGCATAGTCTGCGATCTCTGGGGGCGGGGCTACGGTTCCCATTTGGTTCGGGGCTTCTTGCGCTTCTGGGCGCAGTCCCGCAGATACATGTTGATCAGGCTCTGGTAGGGCATCTCGTACTCTTCGGCGAGCGTCTTGAAATAGACGAGGCTGCCGTCCTCTATGCGGATGGTGATAGGCCTTTTCAAGCGCCCATAGTACGGATTACGCACCGACTTCATCTTCGAAAAGTCATAGCGGTCACGCATCGAATCTTTGTCTTTCGTAATCTTGCGTTTCTTGGCCATTGGCTTTCCTCGCTGGAATGATCCGGATGGTGCTGACTTCTTCGCGGTGGCAGTGGCAGACGACGAGCAGTCGTGCGCTGGGGCTCATCCCCAGCAGGATGAAGCGGTCCTCGTCCTCGGAGTGGCGAAGGTCGTAGAAGCGGCGCGCGTGCGGATCCTGGAAGGCTTTCGCGGCCTCGATGAAGGAGACGCCGTGCTTTCGGAGGTTGCCGCGCTCCTTGGACGCGTCCCAGGCGAACTTCAGTCCCCGTATGTTGAATCTGTACATACAGTGTACGCGGCCTAGGTGATGGCGTCAAGGCCCAGGCCGTCGGCGGGGCTGAGCACCCCGCGGCCGCCGCGGTTGAGGACGTGGGTGTAGATCATCGTCGTGCGGACGTCGCTGTGGCCGAGGAGCTCCTGGACGGTGCGGATGTCGTAGCCGGCCTCCATGAGGTGCGTGGCGAAGGAGTGGCGCAAGGTGTGGCAGCCGGCGGGCTTGGAGATGCCCGCCATGACGCGGGCTTCCTTGAAGGCCTTCTGCAGGACCGTTTCGTGGAGGTGATGGCGGCGCCTGATGCCGGTCTCGCGGTCCTCGTAATGGCTGGCGGCGGGGAAGGCCCATTGCCAGCCCCATTCCTTGTCGGCGTTCGGGTATTTCCGGCCGAGGGCATTGGGAAGCTCGACGCTGCCTAGCCCTTGCCTGAGGTCGTCCCGGTGCTGGACCTCCACGGAGGCCAGGTGCTTTTTGAGCGATTCGCGTAAGGTGGCCGGCAAGGGGGTGTAGCGGTCCTTGTCGCCCTTGCCGGCCCGCACGACCAGCTGGTTCTGGTCGAAGTCGAGGTCCTTGACCCGCAGGCGGCAGCACTCGAGCAGGCGCAGGCCGGAGCCGTAGAGCAGCGAGGCCATGAGCTTGGGCGTGCCGCGCATGGCGCCCAGCACGCGGCGGACCTCGTCCTTGCTCAAGACGACCGGCAGGCGCTTGGAGGCCTTGGCCCGGACGACCCCGTCGATCAGGCCGATCTCCCGGCCGAGCGCGTGCTTGAAGAGGAAGAGCAGGGCGTTGAAGGCCTGATTCTGGGTGGAGGCGCTGACGCGGCCTTCCCGCGCGAGCGTCGTCAAGAAGCGGGAGACGGCGGATTCGTCGAGGGATTCGACCGGGGCCTTCGACCACGAGAGGAACCGGCGGGTCCAGCCGACATAGGCCTCCTCGGTGCACGGGCTGAAGTGCCGGGCGCGGATGGCCGCGCGCACCTGGTCGAGGAGCGGCTCCGTCGACTGCGGAGGCGGCGCCGGAGCGCCGGCGAACTCCATGCGGTCGCCCTCGAAGAGGGCGGACAGGCGCGCGGGGGCCTGCTCCTCGTCCGGGACGGACCAGTATTTGTCGAGGGAATGCCAGCGGCGCCCGGGGACCGTTTTGATCTTGGCGAGGCGTTCCGGGCTGTAAGGCAGGCGGACGATGAGTCGGCCGGGCTCGCCGGGTTCGACGCGGATGGCGGAGTAATCCATCTCTTCATACGATCGAGGGGGGTGAAAAGTTCCATGGGCCTTGATATCGAACAAATGTACTACTATACTCTCTCATGCCCGAAGCGCCGCGCGGACGAGGGACCGCGCTCAACCCGACGAACCGGTTCGAGGAGCTCGCCTACGAGTGGGAGGAATCCGCCGACCCTGCGGAAAGGCCCGCGCCGAAGACGCGCTTCTTCCGCGACGCGTCCAGATCCATCCTGGTCAAGAACGACAGCCCCGACATCCCCTTCACCTGGAGCCTGAACCCGTATCGAGGCTGCGAGCACGGTTGCGTGTACTGCCTAGCCGGCGACACCGGCATTCTCATGGCGAACGGCTCGATTCGCGAGCTGGCTTCCCTGCGCGTGGGCGACGACGTGATCGGCACGGTCAAGCGCGGACACTACAGGCGATACGCGAAGACGAAGGTCCTGGCTCATTGGAGCACGACCAAGCCCGCTTTTCGAGTGATCCTCGGGGACGGGACCGAGCTCATCGCCGGCGCGGATCATCGCTTTCTGACTGAGCGGGGCTGGAAGCATGTGGTCCAGCACGGCTCGACCCAGCGGCCGCATCTTACCGTCAACAACAAGCTGATGGGTTTCGGGATGGTCGAGGCGGAGGCTCCGGACGAGGAAAGCGCGGCGTACAGGAAAGGCTACTTGTGCGGGATCATCCGCGGAGACGGCCACCTTGGCTTCTATCCATATGAGCGCGCGGGGAGGACCAATGGGCATCAGTATCGATTCCGTCTCGCCATGATCGATCCCGACGCCCTGACGCGGGCCGGGGCGTACCTGCGCTCGTTCGGGGTCGAGACATCTGAATTTCTTTTTCAGGCTGCACGAGAGAACCGTAAAGAGATGCGGGCCATCCGGGTGAGTTCGCGCGCGGCATTCCTTCGAATCCGGGAGCTGATTTCGTGGCCCTCGTCGAAACACCCGGAGTGGTCTCGCGGGTACTTGGCCGGCTTGTTCGACGCGGAGGGAAGCTATCTTCACGGAACCATCCGGATATCCAACAGCGATGAAGAGATTCTAAAGCGGGCTGCCGGTTGTTTGAAGGAGATGCGCTTTGATTTTGTCCGGGAGTCCCCCGCGAAGTTGAAGGGCAAGACGGTGCATTATCTTCGTGTCCGGGGCGGACTTCCGGAGCATCTGCGGTTCTTTCGGCTCACGGAGCCGGCCATCGCGAGAAAGCGCGATATCGCAGGTCAAGCCGTCAAGTCGTCGGCGAGGCTTGAGGTCGCGGCAATCGAGCCGTTGGGGCGGGATTTGACTTTGTGGGATATCAGCACCGGAACCGAGGACTTCATCGCGAACGGCGTTGTCAGCCACAATTGCTACGCCCGGCCCTATCACGAGTACCTCGGCTTGTCGTCGGGGCTCGACTTCGAGACGATGATCTTCGTCAAAGAGGACGCGCCCCGGCTTCTCGCCGCCGAGCTGGCGAAGAAGACCTGGGAGCCGGAGACGATCGCGCTCGGCGGGGTCACCGACGTCTATCAGCCCATCGAGCGCAAGCTCAAGATCACGCGCGGCTGCCTGGAGGTGATGGCGGACGCGCGACAGCCGTGCGGCCTCGTCACGAAGAACGCCTTGGTGACGCGGGACATCGACGTCTTCCAGGAGTTGACGCGGCACGCCGGCGTGCGCGTGCTGATCTCGCTGACGACGCTCGACGGCGAGCTGGCCCGGCGCATGGAGCCGCGGGCCTCGGCGCCGCCGGCGCGGCTGGCGGCGATGCGCGAGCTGACGAAGGCGGGGGTGCAGGTCGGCGTGATGGCCGCGCCGATGATCTTAGGGCTCAACGACCACGAGCTGCCGGCTTTGCTCGAGGCGGCGGCCGACGCGGGCGCCTCGATGGCGGGCTACGTGCCGCTGAGGCTTCCCCATCATCTCGGGACTTTGTTCGACGACTGGCTCGCGCAGAACTACCCCGACCGGCGGGCCAAGGTGCTCAACCAGATCAGGAGCCTGCGCGGCGGGGAGCTCAACGACCCGCGGTTCGGCACGCGCATGCGCGGCGAGGGGATCTTCGCGGAGCACCTGTCCAAGCTCTTCGCGCTGACGTGCAGGCGTCTGGGGCTGAACCGAAAGAGCCAGCCGCCTATGGAGCGGGGGAATTTCCGCAGGCCGCTGGGCGATCAGCTGAGGCTGATCTAGCGGGAGGCGCGGAGGACGGCTTCGCGCTCGCGGCCGTACAGGGCGGCGAGGAAGAGCGGGCGCTCGAGCCAGACCTTGAAGCCGCCGAGCAGGCGCGGGGAGACGTTGATGATGAGGGGCTGAGCGTCGAGGTCCTTGAGCTTGACGCTGACCGTCGCGTCGCCGGGGCCGTCGACGGGGGTGAGCTCGACCTCGGAGCCGCGGGCCTCCTGAAGGACCATCCACGGGCGGACGAGGCGGCGCACGGAATCGGAGAGCTGGGCGGCGTCGGCGACGTCGAGGGCGAGATCGGGGGTGGGGCAGGCGACGATGTCGCGGCAGGCCGGGACCGCGGCGGCCTTCATGCCGGGCAGGGCGGAGAGGAGGTCTTTGCGCTTGTCGCCGACGGATCGCTCGAGGCCGGTGAGGAGCTGCTCGCCGGAGCGGACGTCGGACACGGCGTCGCGCAGGTCGGACTCGCGGGCCTCGGCGAGGTAGTACTCCTCGCGGCGGGCGGCCTCGTCGAGGCGGGCCTTGAGGGCGGCGTCCTGCTCGACGAAGCGGCGCAGCTTGTCCTCGGCTTTCTTGCCGCCGGAGAGGCGCACGGGAGCGGGGGCGGCGAGGGCGGGAACGGCCAGGACGAGGCTCAGGAGCACCAGCGTCTTCATGCGTTTATTATAACCCGGAACGGGTCAGCGCGGATGGGCCTTTTGGCGGGTGAAGACGCCGCGGCGGCGGTCCTTGCGCACGTCGTCCCAGGCGAAGACGAGGCCGTTCATGGCGACGTACACGCCGGGCGGGAGGGCCTGGGCGAAGGACAAAGCGGAGCCGAGGTTGAACAGGCCGTCCGAGGAGCCGAAGCGGTAGGGGCGCATGGCGCCCGTGAGGACGACGGTCTTGCCCTGGAGGCCGCGGCCGAGGACGGCGGCGGTCTCGGCCATGGTGTCGGTGCCGTGCGTGATCACGATGCGGCTCTCCGGCGCCTTGCGGCACGCCGCGAGGATGCGCCGGCGGTCGGCGGCGGTCATGAACAGGCTGTCCTTCATCATCAGGCGGAGGATGCGGGTGTTGAGGAGACAGCGGCCGAGCTTGAGCATCTCGGGAAGGTGGGTCGCGCCGAAGGAGAGGGTGCCGCGCAGCTCGTCGTATTCCTTGTCGAAGGTCCCGCCGGTCACGACGACGAGCGCCTTCATTCAGCGCTTGACGGCGACTTTAGTCGCGACGGGAATATCGACCCGGAGGGAACGCGCGGTCGCATATTCCTCGATCGCCTTGGCCAGGCTGTCGACCATCCTGTCCTGGTAGGCGCCGTCGACGAGCTTGGCCGCCTCGTCGGGGTTGTTGAGGTAGCCGAGCTCGATGAGCACGCTCGGCGCGGCGGGGTTCTTGAGGACGTAGTAGTCGGAGCGGGAGGCCTCGGCCTTGAAGCCGTCGGCGCGCAGGGCGCGGGAGAAGGTCCGGGCGAGGCGCGCGCTGTCGCTGGCCTGGCCGCGCGGGGGCGCGGGCATCGGCGGCACGCTCGGGTGGCGGCGCTTGCGCCACTTGCGCAGCTTCTCCGGGCCGTAGCTGTAGACGATGGCGCCGGAGGCCTTCTTGCCCTTCACTTGATTGAGATGCAGGGAGACGAAGATCGAGCCGCTCTGGTCCACGCTGTCGACGAGGCGGTCGTCGAGCGTGACGTAGCGGTCGCTGTCGCGCGTCAGGACGACGGGAAGGTCAGCGTTGCGGGCGAGGCGGGCCTTGAGCTTGCGGGCGAAGACGAGGGCCAGGTCCTTCTCCCTCACGCCGCGGACGATCGCGCCCTCGTCGTCGCCGCCGTGGCCGGGGTCGAGGATCACCGGCGCCATGGGCTGGTTGGGCGCGGGCGGCAGCGGCGAGGCCGGGTTCATGGCGGACGCGGGGAAGGCCAGGGCGGCGGCCAGGAGGACCGGGCAAAAGCGGTTCCACGCGTTCATATTCTTCATATATAGCTTAAATCTAAGCGTCAACTTACTATAACCGCGCTCCCTGGCGCTGTCAAGGGGTGGGCCGAAAGGCCCATGACCGCGGGTTTTAAGACGGGTATTCTATAGGCGTGAGGAGCATGCTGCCCGTCGTCAGCATCCTCGGCCTCCTGGGGGCCGGCGGCGCCGTGACCTGGTCGGTCATGTCCCGCCCCGCCGACGCGTTCATGACGGACGAGACGGCTCACGCCTTCAACCTCCAGACGGGCCCCGCTCCGGTCCGCTCCGCCCCGCCGCTTCCCCGCGGCGAGACCTTGCGCGACTCCGTGGCCGCCGCCCCGCCGCCGGCGTCGTCGATGCTGAAGCCGATCGCCGACGCGAACATGGTCGCCGGGGTCGCGCCGAAAGGCGGGATGGACCGGCGCTACACGGTGATCACTCCCAAGGCCGAGGCCTGGGCCAAGAAGCACCGGTTCCTGGCGGCGATGGCCGCCCGGCCCGCGAAGTTCCTGCTGACCCGCAGCTCGCTCGGAAGCCCGCGGGAACTGCGCGCCTTCCTGGCGGACCCGAAGAAGGTCGACGCCTATATGAACTCGGCGCTGGTGCGCATCGCGATCAACAGCCCCGCGGTGGCCAAGACCATCCTCGGCAATCCCGCGGTGATCCGCGCCTTCCTCTCCGCTCCGGCGATGCGCGATCCGAAGGCGGTCCGCGCGCTGCTCGGCAGCCCGATGGTGCGCAAGATGCTCGACTGCCCCGCGATCCAGGAGGCCTTGGGCGATCCCGCCGTGATGAAGAGGATGGTGGCCGATCCCGAGACGATCCGGTGGCTCGCGGCGCATCCCGACGCGCTGATGGCCGTCGCCGGCGCCGCGCCCGCTTTGGGCGACGCGTTCAGCGCCAAGACGCGCTAGACTCTCAGCGCTTGAGCTTGCCGTCCTTCGCGCACGCGTCGAGCCCCGCGGCCTCGTCTTTCTTGACCTCCTCGTACCACGTCTGGCCGTAGCGGTTGGCGTAGCAGATCCAGCGCTTGGAGTATTGCTCCGCGACGCACAGCGCGTCCTCGCCGAGGGGGGTGAGCGTGTCCTTGCCGCCTTTGCCGTCCTTGCCGTCGCGGGTCTCGGCCTGGATGACGCCCGCCAGCGGGTGCAGGTACTGATGGAGGCGGTCGCGGACCTCGCCCTTGGCCTTGGGGTCGCTGCCGGCCGAGCGCGAGGTGCCGAAGCTCATGACGAGCGAGTAGCCGCGCAGGGCCGCCCGGCGCAGGCTTTCGGGGTTGGCCTTGTCGCCCCACACCGCCGCGAGTGTGTGGGCGGAGAGGTCGTGGGTGTGGACGCTGGCCAGGATCTCGGCGGCGCGCTCGCGCGCGGCGAGCGGGGTCGTGGGGTCGCGCAGGACCTCGCTGACCGTCTTGGCGAAGAGCTTTTCGCGCCCCTGGATCTCCGGCATGAGGCCCAGGGCCTTGACGGCCGTCTTCGCGTGCGGCGAACGGGCCAGGGCCTTGAGGGTCTGGATGACGGCCTGCTTCGGGGGGAAGGGCGCGCCGCCGGCGCCGGAGCCTTCCGTGCAGGTGTAGCGGCCGGCCTTCGACGCGGGCCTCAGGTGCTGGCAGGCCGCCCGCCAATCGGCATCGAGCCGGTCGAGATCGACCTGCGGCGTCGGGGACTCCACCTTCCCGCAGAAGCCGATGACGCCGGTGCCGATCTCCCGGTCCGGGGCCGTGCGGACATGGAGGTTCATCGCCGAGCTGAGCAGCCTTAGGTATTGCTCCTCGACATGCTCCTCCTTGGAGTCGAGCGTCCAATCGGCGGCGGGGAGGAGCGCACAGTACAGGAAGCGTCCCTTGGAGTCGGTGGGCGTCTCGAAGGGGAAGCTCGTGCGCGCGACGACGCCGGCCTCGGAGAACTCCCGGACGGTGCGGTACCAGCCGGCCTTGTCCTGCTTCGCGGTGAGATCCTGGGCGGCGGCGAGGGCGGGCACGGCCAAGGACAGGAAGAAGGCGAGGGATCTCATGGGGCTCCTGACGCGCGGGGACGAACGAAGCGTAGCCGGGGAGCCGCCCGGCGTCAAGGGCTAAGGGGTCAGGCTTTCCGATGTTGCGATTCCCCTGGCCATGCAACTTTTTCAGGGGCTCGATCGTATGATAAGTGATGAGTCGAAGACCGAGAATCCATTTCCAAGGAGCCGTTTATCACGCGTTGGCTCGCGGGGTCAACGGGGGCGCGATCTATATCGATGATCGTGACCGGAGGGAGTTCCTCTCTGATTTAAAACGCATCGAGGAAGAGACGGGCGCTGAAATCGTCGCTTACTGTTTGATGGGAAATCATTTCCATCTCGCCGTTCGGGTCGGCGCTATTCCTCTGAGAGTGGTGATGCAGCGGCTTCTGACCGGTTACGTCCTGCGGTTCAACGCGCGCCATCAGCGGACGGGTCACCTGTTCCAAGCCCGACACAAAGCGCATCTGTGCTTGGATGAGGCATATCTTTATCGTTTGATCCGCTACATCCACCTCAATCCGGTTCGGGCGGGCTTGGTCGCGGATCCGTGTGATTGGCCTTGGTCCAGCGTCATGAGCCACCCGGGAAATCAGGCGGATCTCACTGATTTTGAACCCTGGCCGCGCGCGGCTAAGCGATCGCCGGCGTTGATTCGAGACGAAGCGAGCCGCAAACAGGATATAGCGGCGCTGAGTCTGCCTATCGCGTCGCGCGAGGGCGTCAGCATCGAGGCGGTCCGGTCATGCTCCAAGGCACCGCGTGTCGTCGCCGTTCGCCGATTGATGGCATTGGAGGCGGTCAAGGCAGGGCATTCAATGACAGCGACCGCCCGTTGGCTTGGTCTGGGAGTCAGCTCGGTCTCTCGTTATTCCCGAGAGAGAATTGCAAGATCGGAAAGCCTGACCCCTTAATCAGGGGACGATCTTGTCGTCCTTATAGTTGAGCGACTTTTCGACGGCGCCCGTCTCGGCGTAGATCTTGGCGGGGCCTTCCTTCTTGCCGGCCTTGTAGGTCGTCTCGGACTCGAGCTTGCCGCTCAGATAGTACTCCTTGCACAGGCCGTCGAGGAGGCTGTCCTTGTAGCTCAGCTCGGACTGGACCTTGCCCGAGACGTAGTAGGTGGTCGTCGGGCCGTTGAGCTTGTCTGCCTTGTAGGTTTCCTTGGCGTAGAGCTCGCCGGTCTCGTAGTACATCCTGCCCGCGCCCTCGCGCACGCCCTTCTTGTAGGGGACCTCGGCGGACACCTTGCCGCTGGAGAAAAGTTCCTTCGTGATCCCGGACTTGAGGGGCGTCTTGGTCGCTTTAGCCATGCGGTAATCCTACAACATCTATTGGCAGAAGCCGCTGTGGCAGGTGAGCGTGCCGCAGCATTGCGTCGAAGAGGTGCAGGTCGCGCCCTGGCCGAAGCAGCTCGTGCCGCTGCCGCACACGCCGCCGTTGCAGGTCAGCGAGCTGCAGCATTGGCTGGAGCTGGAGCAGCTCGCGCCCGCGCCGTTGCAGCCGGTCGCGCCGACGCAGACCCCGCCGGTGCAGCTCATGGTGCCGCAGCATTGGCTCGAGCTCGTGCAGGAGGTGCCCGCGGCCTGGCAGCCGCCGCCGGAGCAGACCTTGTTGGCGTTGCAGGTCAGCACCCCGCAGCAGTCCGCGCTCGAGCCGCAGCGCTGGTTGATGTCCTGGCAGGGGCCGGTCAGATCGGGGTCGTAGGTCGGCTTGGGGTCGTCTCCCCCGCAGGCGAGCGACAGGACGATGGGGGCGGCCAGCAGCGCGAGTCGAAGCCAGTGAGCGCGTCGGGTCATGGGCTGAGTATATCTCCGATTACGGGTTCCGGCAAGGGCGTCTTGTAACTAGGAAGGCCGGCCCGTCGAGGGGCCGGCCTTCCTGCGTGATATCGGGTGAGGCTACTTCGAGAGCATCTTCGAGAGGAAGAACCCGCCGAGGGCGCCGAGTAGGCCGCCGACGACCGCGCCGATCGGCCCGCCGACCAGCCAGCCGATGCCGGCTCCGGCCGCGGCGCCCCCGAGGCCGTACATCAGTCCTTTGCCGCTGAGAAGCTTGCTGAAAAAGCCGGGCTTGTCCTTGGAGCCTTCCTTGTCCTCCCCGAGGGCGGGGGCGGGGACCTCGGCGGTCATCGCCGGGCGTGAGCCGTTGTCCTTGGCCACGGTCAGGCCGCCGGTCTTGAGGGCGTTCTGGGAGACGGCGTCGATCCGGCAGGCTTCGCCCTCGCAGGCGGTCACCGCGGCGCCGCATGAGCCGCCGGTGCAGCCGCCGTCGTAAGAGGAAAGGCGTCCGCCGGCGACGCCCCGGGCGTCGGAAAGGGCGTTATTGGCCCGAACGGGGGCGGCCAGAGCCAGGAGGAGCGCCGCGAGACCTATTCGATTCACCATAAAACCAGTATAGTCGCTCCGGCTCGAACCGGCCTGAGGCATACTACCCGAGCCGGTCTGGGCCCAAGGACCTAGGTGACAAAAACGCCCCCCGCTCTGCTCCTGACCGGTGCTACCGGCTTCATCGGCCGGCGCCTGGCCCCCGCCCTCTCGGGGTCCTGGACGGTGTTCCGGGCCTCCCGGACGAGCGCCGGGGAGGGGGCTTTGGACCTGGACCTGGCCGACCCCGACTCGATCCGGCGCGCCTTCGACGCCGCCGCCGCGAAAGTCGTGGTCCACGCCGGAGCCGAGGCCGACCCCGATGTCTGCGAACGGGACCCCGACCGGGCCAAGCGCGTGAACGTGGACGCGGTGAAGACCTTGGCCATGCTGTGCGGCGCCTCGGGGACCCGGCTCGTCCATTTCTCGACCGACCTCGTGTTCGACGGCGAACGCGGCTGGTACGGCGAGGACGACCGTCCGAACCCGCGCGGGGTCTACGCCCGCGGCAAGCTCGCCAGCGAGGAGGCGGCCCTCGTCCGCGCCCCCGGCGCGGCGGTGCTGCGCGTCTCGACCGCGTACGGCCGGCCGCTGGGCGGGCGTCCGGGCTTCGTCGACAACCTGCGCGCCAAGCTGGCCGCCGGCGAGCCGGTCGCGGCCTTCGTCGACCAATGGCGCACCTCCACGGCCGCCGACCAGCTGCCCGAGGTCCTGGGCAAGCTCCTCGCCGACCCCGACCTCGAGGGCGTGTTCCACTGGGGCGGGGCCGACCGCGCCACGCGCTTCGAGACCGCGACCGCCTTCGCGCGGATCATGGGTTTCAACGAAAACCTCATCCGCGAGGCGCGGGCCGTCGATGCGACATTCGCTTCTCCGCGCCCGCGCGACTCATCCTTGGTCTCGTCGCGTTTGGCCGCCGCGATCGGTTTGGCTCCGCTGACCTATGAGGCCGGATTCAAGGCGTTAAGAGGAGCGTGGGGATGATCCAGATCCGAAACGGAAGAGGGCGAATCGTCTACGCCGCCGTGTTCCTGCTCGTATCCCTCCTGGCCGTCTTTCGCGCCCCCACCTACCACCTGTGGATGCTGTCGATCATCGTGACCGAGTGGGGCCACGCCCTCGCCGTCTTGTCTTTATTGCCGTTCGCTCCAGGTTGGAGCACGACACGCGGCGGCCGATATTCAGTCGTCATAGGAATAGCCGCGTCATTTCTATTCCTGACCCCGTTGCTGAGATCGTTATCCGTAGCCGCAGGCCTGCCGAAAAGCATGGAGGCCGCCTTCGGTCCGTCGGACGTATCCTCCACGCCGTTGTCGTTCAAGAATCTGTTGATGGGCGTGCCGTTAAGTCCCGTTCATCAGACCACCGAGCGATACGCCCGTTCCTGCGGCGAGGTCCTCTCCCTCGAGCTGTACCGTCCCGTCGCCGCGCTCAAGCCCTCCCCTCTCGTGATCGTCGTCCACGGCGGCTCCTGGCAAAGCGGCTCCCGCCTCGAGCTCGACCCCCTCTCCCGCTACCTCGCCGCCCGCGGCTACGCCGTCGCCTCCGTCGACTACGGCCTCGCCCCGCGCTCGATCTTCCCCGGCCCCGTCGACGACCTCCGCGACGCGCTGTCGTTCTTGAGGGACCGTTCCACGGACCTAGCGCTCGATCCGAGCCGCGTGATCCTCCTGGGCCGCTCCGCCGGCGCCCAGATCGCGCTCGCCGCCGCGCACGACCCCGAGCCGCCGCCCGGGCTCAGGGGCATCGTCGTCTTCTACGGTCCCAACGACCTGTTCCTCGCCTGGCGCGTTCCCGGCCCCAAGCGCATGATCGACTCGCGCCGGCTCCTGCGCCAGTACCTGGGCGGCTCTCCCGCCGAGGAGCCCGAGCGCTACGAGCGGGCCTCCCCGCTGCTCGCCGCCGGGAAGAAGTCGCCGCCGACCTTGATGATCCACGGCGGCCGCGACGAGATGGTCTGGCCGCTCCACGAGTACCGGCTCTCAGGGAAGCTGAAGGCCGCGGGCGTGCCGCATTACTTCCTGAACATGCCCTGGGCCACGCACGGCTGCGACTACAACTTCAACGGCCCGTGCGGCCAGCTCTCGACCTACGCGGTCGAGCGGTTCCTGGCGTCCGCCCTGCGCTAGCGGCCGAGCTCCTCGAAGAAGGCGCGGATGCGCTTCGCGTTCGTCCCGAAGTCGCTCTTGCCGGCGCGGGACTTCGAGCGCATGTGGACGGCGGAGCCGGAGCCGTTGGGGCGCACCTCGATGACGACGTCGTCCTTGAAGCGCAGCAGCCCCGTCGTCGCCACGGCCTCGATGACGCGCGCGGCGGCGTCGGCCGCGATGACGTTCCAGCGCGGCATGCGCCGGGCGGCGGCGAGCGCCGCCTCGTAGGCGCTCTCCGGCGGGTCGACGCGGCCGAGCGGCTTGAGGTCCGGGTAGGCCTTGCGCTGCCGGGAGATGTTGGCGCTCGGATAGGTCATGTCCCGGCCCCGGTTCTCGGGCAGCAGGGCCGCGCGCCGGAAGCTCGGCGGATCGTCGGGAGTCGTCGTGATGTCGTTGATCCGAGGGGCGCAGGCCGAGGCCCACAGCGCGAGGAGGGGGAGGAGCTTCTTCATGGAGGCATCTTATATAATCGCCCATGCTCCGTCGCGCCGTTCTCGCCGTCCTCGCCCTCGCCGCCTTCGCCGCCGCCGCGGAGCCGGCCGCTCTCGCGCTCGGCGAGCGGGCGGAGCGTCACGTGCGCGAGAGCCATTTCGCCGGCGGCCGCCGCAGCCGCGGCAAGAGCCTGTTCCTGCCCGGCACGGACCTGCTCGAGCTTCTGAGGGCCGCGGAGAAGGCGAAGCCCGTCCGTCAGAAGAACGGCCGCGACAAGCGCGTCGCCGGCGGGAAGGACGCGATCGGCACGGACGGGCGCTCGGGCAGGCCGGTGCGGACCTGCGTCGTCATCTCCGAGCCCGACGGCCGGGTCGTGACGATGTATCCGGGGAGGTAGCATGGGACTCGACGCGTATCTCGAAGACGAATTCGGCGGGGAGCTGGACCTGTTCATCGACGACGGCGGCATACTCGCCGCCGCGATCCCGAGCGGGAACCCCGATTACCCGATGCTCCGCTACGTGGACGTCGAGGGCGTGACCGCCTTCAACCGGCTTCAGCTCGCCGTCGTGATCCCCGAGCTCGAGAAGCTCTCGGAGAACGCCCAGCCGAACACGAAGCACGCGCTCTCGCGCGTGCTCAAGATGGCCAAGAAGGCCGTCGCCGAGCCGCATCTCTACCTGAGCCTGCTCGGCGACTGATCCGCCGGAGCTAGAACTCGGCCGGGACGGGGACGCGCGGCGCGGGGCGCGCCGGGAGCAGCTTCTCCAGACGCCACACCGCGAGCGGGGCGCCGAGCCCGAGCAGCGCGGCCGTGGCCGCGAGCGCGGGCATGCCGACCAGCCGTCCGGAGGGGTCCGAGGTCAGGAAGGCGGCCGAGGCGAACGAGGCGGTCGCGCTGGCGGCGTGCGAGAACGCGTTCTGCGCCGACAGGTAGCGGGCCCGCGCCGACGGCGGCGGCACCCGGCTGGCCAGCGCGTTGACCGCGACCCAGCGCGCGGAGTTGCAGCTCATGAACGCGGCGAAGAACAGGGCCGGCGGCAGCCATGGGGGCTGGAGCACCGCGCCGAAGACGAGGGCCGACGAGACCAGGACCGCGCCCGTCAGCACCGGCCACAGCGCGCGCGAGCGGTCCGTCCAGACTCCCGCCAGCCGCATCGTCGCCAGGCTCGCGAGCCCGCCCCCCAAGTACAGCAGGCCCATATGCGCGCGCGGGAAGCCCATGTTGAACTGCAGATAGGCCGGGATGTTCGGGATCAGCATGAAGTTCCCGAGGATCGAGCAGCCGAACGCGGCGAAGCTCAGGCCCATGCGCGCGTCGAGCGGCAGCGGCGCCGCGGCTTCCTTCGCGTCGAGATGAGCCCTCAACCGCGGAAGGAGCAGGCGCGCCGACACGGCCAACAGCAGCGCGATCGCTCCGACGACAAGGAACGGCGCGCGCCAGCCTCCGCGCCGCGCGAGCTCGAGGCCCGCCGGCACGCCGAAGATCGACGACAGAGAGAAGCCGGAGGCCACGACGGCCGTGGCGCGGCCGCGGCGCTCCTCGGGCACGAGGTCGGCGACGATCGAGAAGCACAGCGTCGCGGCGATGCCGCCGAACGCACCCGCGGCCACTCGCGCCAGGATCAGCGACGCGCCGCCGACGGCGAGCGCTCCGGTCATCGTGGACAGGCCGAGGCCGGCGATCGCGATCGTCAGCGCCGAGCGGCGCTCCCACTTGTCGAGCAGCATCGAGCCGGCGATGCCGACGACGGTCGCCGAGGCGGTGTAGGCGCCGCCGATGACCCCGAGATGGGACATCGGGATGCCGAGCGCGCCCGCGAAGTCCGGGCCCATCGGCATCACCATCATGAAGTCGAGCAGGTTGACGAAATGGACGGAGGCGAGGACCAGGAGCGCGGCGCGCTCCGAGATCGGGGGCTTCTGGCTCAGGCGGCTTCCACGACGGCTTCGAGGGTGGGAGGGGTTTTGAGCGAGTTGGCGATGATGCAGTATTTTTTGGCCGTCTCGAGCAGCTTTCGGGCTTCTTCGATCCGGGGCTCTTCGGTCTTGAGCGCGACGGTGAGCTTGAACGAGGTGAAGACGAGGCCTTCCTTCGTCTTCTCGAGGACGCTCTCGCCCTTCGACTCCCAGCCTTTCAGCGGGATCCGGGAGCGCTTGTTCAGCGAGACCCAGGTCAGCATCAGGCACTGCGCCAGCGCGGCCAGCACGAGGTGCTCGGGGCTCCAGCGGGTCTCGTCCGTGCCGTCGAACTGGGCGGGCGGCCCGCCGGGGAGGACGGGACGCGGGCCGGCGGAGATCTCGCTGGTCTCTCCTCCCTTCCAGGTCAGGCTCACTTCATAACGATGGGGAAATGGCTGGGGCATGGATCATTTTACCATTTCGTCCCGAACGGACCTTTGACCGGGCGCAGCTGTTTCCGGAAACAGTCCGCGAGAAATGCCGTTCTATAAAAGGTGAAGGCCCGCGCGATCGTCGTCGCGCGGGCCTTCGGGGGTCCGAAAGACGATTACTACATGGCGGCCGAGCCCTTCGCTTTCTTCGCGGCCTCGATCGCCGCCTTGCGCTTGGCGATCTCGTCCTGCACTTCCTGGTTCTTCAGCGAATCCTTCGCCTTCTTGAGGATCTGGTCCGGGTTGGACTCCACGGAGTCGACGGTGCCCTTCGCGTCGGCCACCTTGTCGTTGACCGCGTCCTCGAACTTGTCCATGTTGTCCTTCAGGTCGCCGACCTGGAAGCCGCCCTTGAGCTCGGCGATCTGCTTCTGGATCTCGGCCGACTTGGACTTCGTGAGGCCGGCCTGGATCTTCGCCAGCATCTCCTCGCGCTCGGAGAAGAACGAGGCGCGCTCTTGCTTGATAGAAAGGAGGGTGGTCTCCGACAGAGCCAACTGCTCTTTCGTTAGAACCGTGGAGGAGTCCACGGTCTTCTTCTGGTTGAGCAGCGACTCGGCCATGACGTTGTTGAGCTCGTCGGAGTCCGACAGGATCGCCGTCACCGCGCGGTCGAGCTCGGCGGACTGCGCCTCCTGCTTCTCGATCTGCAGGCGGAGCTTCTCGACGAGGGTCGAGGCCTCCTGCACCTTGCGGTTGTACACCGGCTTCTGGGCGTTGAGCTGGTCGATGATGCGCTGCGCCATCACCTCGGGCGTCTCCATCTTCTTCACGCCGAGGCCGAAGATGCCGAGCGCGGCGTTCCAGGCCCGGGCCAGCAGGTTGCGGAACGGCGCGGAGACCGCGGCGATCACCGCGATCACGGCCGCGCCGATACCGAGCTCGAGGAGCAGGCCGCCGGCCTCTCCCTTATCATCCTTCGCCGCGGCTTCCTGCGCCGCGTCCTTGCGGGAGTTCCAATACGCCGCCGCGCCCACCACGGCCGCCCCGATGAGCGTCGGGAGGAACGCCGCGCCGGCGATCAGCGCGTAGCCGGCGATGAGCGCCATGCCGATAGAGGCTGCCCGGAGCTGCGTCGCCGCCAAGTCGTACGCGCGGCCCGTGCCGGCGACGTTGACGGAGACCTTGGCGGCCAGGATCGAGACTCCGCCCGCGACGAGCGCCGCGACCGCCACGGTCCCGAAGCCCGGAAGCAAGGTCAGGCCGACGCCGAGCATGACGCCCATCGCGGACATGAAGATGGAGTCCGCCGTGCTCAACTTGCCGCCCGCCGCGCCCTTGTCCTTCTTGGCCTGCTCGATGGCCGCCTTGCGCTTGGCGAGTTCGTCGGCGATCTCCTGGGTGCGCAGGGAGTCCTTGGCCTTCTTGAGGACCTGGTCGGGGTTGGAGTCGACGGCGTCCGTGGTCCCCTTCGCGTCGGCGATCTTGTCGTTGACCGCGCCGTCGAAGCGGTCGAGGTTGTCCTTGAGGTCGCCGATCTGGAAGCCGCCCTTGAGCTCGGCGATCTGCTTCTGGATCTCGGCGGACTTGACCTTGGTGAGGCCGGCCTGGATCTTGGCGAGCGTCTCTTCGCGCTCGGAGAAGTAGCGCGCCCGCTCCTCCTTGATGTTCTCCAGGGCCTTCTCGGAAGAGGCGAGCTGCTCCTTGGTGGCCGCGACGGAGGCTTCGAGCGTCTTCTGGCTGTTGAGGAGGCCGGCGGCCTGGATGTCGTTGGACTCGTCGTTGTCGGAGAGAAGGGCGGTGATCGTGCGGTCGAACTCGGCGATCTTCTTCACCTCGCCTTCGATCTGGAGACGGAGCTTCTCGACGAGGGTCGAGGCCTCGCGGACCTTGTTGTTGTAGACGGGCTTGGCGGCGTTGAGCTGATCGATGAGGCGCTGGGCCATGATCTCGGGCGTCTCCATCTTCTTGACGCCCATGCCGAGGACGCCGAGGACGGCGTTCCACGCGCGGGCGATCAGGTCCAGCAGCGGCTTGATCGAGAACGACGCCTTGGGAGAGGACGCGGCGGGAGCCGGGGCCTCGACCGGCGCCGCGACGGGGGCCGGGGTCACGGAGGAGCCCGCCGGGGTGGCGGCGGCGGAGGCGAGCGTCGCGCCGTCCTTCTTGTTGGCGCGGATCGTGGCGATGACGCCGATCGCGAGGGCGATGCCGGCCGGGACGAGGAAGGAGACGCCGACGCCGAAGGCGCCCATCGCCAGGCCGAGCTTGGCGACCGCGAGCGACGCCGCGCCGCCGATGACGAGCGTGCCGAGGCCGATGACGGCCAACTGCCGGCCGAGCCAGCGGCCCTGCTCGGGGGCCATCGCGATCGCGACGAGGCCGAGCACGGTGTACACCGCCGCCGAGATCCACGGGGAGATCAAAGCGAAACCGATGCCGACGACCTTGGCGAAGTAGCCGAGGGCCTTGGACTGGGAGGCGTCGCCGCCGGCCGAGCCCTTCGCTTTCTTCGCGGCCTCGATCGCCGCCTTGCGCTTGGCGATCTCGTCCTGCACTTCCTGGTTCTTCAGCGAATCCTTCGCCTTCTTGAGGATCTGGTCCGGGTTGGACTCCACGGAGTCGACGGTGCCC
>JACPFR010000011.1 GCA_016182905.1 Elusimicrobiota bacterium | reverse complement strand
GTGGAGCGCACCAACGCCTGGCTCCAAAACTTCCGGCGCCTCGTAGTGCGTTACGAGCGCTCCGCCTTGATCTTCCTCGGCTTGGTTCATATGGCCTGCGCGCTCATCGCCCTCAAGAGGGTTGTTGGATGACTTCTAGGATACCCGATGGCTGGCGCGGTATCGAGGGTCTTTCGCTCTGGAAGCGGGGAGACCCTGATGGCCCAGATAGATTCTCCTTCTTTTTTCAGTGGGGGCAGCGGACGTTCCCGTAATCCTCGCATCGCTTCCCCGATTGAGGCGGGAAATACGCCGGCGCGGGGCGATAGGCCGCGGCGGTCTCCTGCACCCAGCGAACGGTGATCCCGGGTCCTTCCCCGTTTCGGATGACTTCGATCAATCGGCGGAAGAGGCGGCTCTCGCATGGCCCGAGACCGAGCGCCAATTCGTCGGCGATCCGGTCGGCGTGTCTCGAGAAGGCGACGCCATCGAGCTTTATGGTCAGGGCTTGGTCTATCGTGACGCGGTCGGGGGATCCGCAGGCTGTGACAGAAAGATCCTTCGCCAGGGATAATATGGTCGGAAAAACGCTCACGGGGATGCCTCGGATCGGCGTGGGATCCGACGGGGCGAACGGAACGGCTCGAACCGGGTTCGATTCGGGCTTCGCGGGTGCCGGGTCTTCCCGCTCGGACCACGCGCGCATTTGATCTGCGGTCGCGCCCCTAAGAAGCATGCCATACAACAATCCGCTGCAATCCCCAAGGCCAGGCGGCAGGGTGTTCATCGCGTCCGTTCCGTAAGATTTAGGGAGTGCATCCAATTCCGTCTGAGACACGCTTCCCGGGTGATCGCAGGACCGCCGGGCCAGCTCGGCGTAGGCGTTTTTCAGGCGTTCGTCGTGATCCCGCTTGGCGAGCATGCGTTGTTCACGCGCTTGGGCGACCAGTTGCGAGGCTTCTCGGTGCGCAGTATCGATGGCAATCTGTACGACCGCGGCGATTTCCGCAACTTTTTTGGCTGATTCAGCCCTGCGCAAATCCAATGGGGTGCCGGCGATAATCCCCTTTGTCTTCAGAATCGCGTAGTACTCTTCGCGGTTGTGTCCGCCGGCGCTGGGCAACTTCCCGACCGACACCTTGGTGGCCGTGCTCGCGGCGCGACCATGCGCATTGCAAAACGAAGAAGGGCGCTCCGGAATGCAATAAGATTCCCAATCGAGATTCCAGCCGGTCCAGGACTTGTTGTTACCGATGCGCGTGCCCAATTCGGCCGCGACCGTGTCGTTATCAGCTCTGACCCAGAAAACTTTGGTTCCCGTATATTTCGCAAGGAGCTGCCATTTCACGAAACTATTGTCAGGAACTCCGGTGAGGATGAGTTTCTTGGGCGGAAGCATATATCCGTTGACGATCGCGGCATACACGGCTTCGCACCCCCAGCTGTGAGCGACGACTTCATTGATTTCTCGGGTTTTCCAATCGTCGAACACATCCCTGGTTCTCTTGGTCATTTCGCCGTTTGACGCGCTCCGGTAATCTGAGATATCCAGGACGACGTCGGCTGCAGGGGAATGACCAAAAATCCGTCTTAGCTTATTGATGACGCCGGGACTCCTGTCTTGTGCAGAATGTGAGGGTTGTACGGGCGGTTCATCAAAAAGACTCGGATCGAAATTCGCGGTATTGTCTTTCGCATTGACCCCGTCGACCTCAATGCGTGCGCGATCGAATATCTCGCCATCTTCCTCCAGCCTGCGCGTGGCCAAAGCTTGGTAGTCGACATTCATTTCACGCAGAACATCCAGGGTCATCGTACGCACTTCAGGGTCTCGCTCTTTCATCTTGGCGACGAGTTCTGCGTTCCGATCGACCGCTTTCGCCGCCGGCACTGCTATGGCACTCGTGCCGAGCAAAACAACAGCGAACGCGAGTTTCACTTCCTCTCCCCGATGGGAAAAGTTGGGCCGAACGCCGCGGTAAACACTGAAGCGACTAGAATCCCGAGTCCAAAAAGGAGGAGCGGAACTAAATACAGTCCATCTCCAGCGGAGGCCTCAACGGTCTCTTTTGGTTGAAAGAACCATATCGCCGACCAAAGGACGAGGAGGCTCGTCGCGCTCAGGAGGATTCGGCGTACATGCCTGCTTCCAAAAGCGTGGGCAGCGCCCCAGGCAATCACTAGGTTCGGCAGGGACGCTATGATCAGCGCATCTTCCAGATGGCGCCAAAACAAATGTGACGAACGAGCGGGAACATAAACAGTCAAGAAACCCGCGATCGCCGAAGTAAGCGAAAACAGGATCAGCGCTCGTCCGAAGAGGTGAATTTTCGCCGAACGAGGCGATTTCTTCGGCCAAAGCGCGAAAAAAACCATAGCGGCAATCGGGATAGCGATCGCGTATGCTATCCGAAGAATGTCCGGAGCGCTCGAGGAAGGAGGTGAATTCTCATCGACGGCGAACCACCTTCCGTCGCCGCCATGCGCGTGAATTTTCGAAAGATGACGCTTGAGAGATCTGTCCACCGCCTCGAGGGCATATCGATAATTCAACGCGCGACGTTTATCTTCCGCGTAAGCGGCCTCATCGGGCCGCCATGCGGTCGTCAAGATGTAGAATTCCTTTTCGGACTCCGCGTACGTTTGGAGCAAGCGGTAGGGACGTGAGGTCGCAACGTCGAAAGTTCCCTGCGGCCATTCACTGGCGGGTGCTGGCTCGGCAATCTTATATTTGGCTCCGCTCGACAAGAGCTCCTTTTCTTTGGCTTGGCGCAATTGGGCCAAACTCTTGAATCCTCCTGGGGCGTTCTTGGGGATGACCATGAGTTCCATCAATCCTAATGCCTCGAAATTTTCAGGCTTATAATCGGAAGGATTGGGATGAAACGGCTTGAGGCCAAGATCATCAGTCGATTTCCGGTGGAAATGAACGATCTCAGCCGCGCCGTGCATGATGGGGGCGGCGGTCCAGCCGTATGGCAGTTCTATGATTTCGCCGAACGCTCCAACGAACAGGGTGCTTCCCTCGGAAGACTTCTCGGTCGTCGCGGCGTAAGGCGGCGGCGGAGCCGCCGGCTCGATTGCGAGGCTCATAGTTGCGGTCGAAAGGAGGAGGCCGGCCGCGAGCAGTTTCAGACGGTCGTTCATTAGAGTTCCTCCAGATTCCGCAATGCTTCTTGTACGTAATAATGGTTCTTTCTCTGCAGCACCTGCTCGGCCATGGCACGCAGTTCCGGATTGGCAATGCTCGTCGCCAGGTCCTGATGGTCCGGCCTGATCATCTGCGCATGAGCCCCGGAGACCCCGAACGCCAGCAGGACCGCGATGAATAGGGTATTCATCGGGATTCCTCGGCCTGAAGAGAATGGTCGATGGCCAGGGCGAATGCGGTTCCAAACGCCAGGCCGAGGAAGTAGAGGATCACGGTGTTGCCGAATACGCCGAATTCGGCGGGCAGCCGGTCGCCGGGACCCCGGGTCAGGATCGTCAGGAGAGCCCAAAGCACAGCTATTGCGCCCGTCGCGGCCAGGGCTCGCCCAGCGCGGGCACTCCCGAGGCGGCGGGCCGCGAAAGCGCTGATCAGTAGAACAAGCATCACGGGAAGAAGAGTGGCGTCGTTCGAAACCCGCCATTTTACGCCGGCGATGGCGATGGGGAGGTAGCCGGATATGAATCCGGCCAACGCAGCGAGATGCGCGAAGACGAACAGGCTCCTGCCGAAGTCCCTCGTCCGGCGGGCACGAACGCTCTTCCCCGGCCAAAAGGCGAGGCCCGTCAGCGCCCCTCCGAGAATCCCGAACAGCACGACGAAACGGAAAGTCTTGAAGCTCGAAAAAAAGTTCGGGGATAACTCGCCGACGGGAATGAACAAATTCCTCGACGCGGCATCCTCCTGGGGCGGGTGTGAACTGGAAATGACGTGTTTTCGAAGGGATTCCAACGCGCGATCGACCGTGTAGTTGTAATCCTCCGCGCGCTTCGCGCTGAGACCGGAATCTCCATCGTTCAGAATGCCGCCGGTTGTGAGAATAAAGAATTCATTCTGCGACTCGGTGTATGTCTGGACGGCGCGATATGGCCGTGTGGTTCGGACATGGAATGTCCCCCGAGGCCAGGCGTACTCGTTGGTTTCATCGTCGATTTTGTAGTCGGCGCCCTCTTCCATGCGCTCCTTGTCTTTGGCGGCACGAATATCCGCCAGGCTGCGGAGACCGCCGGGAGCCATTTTTGGAATGACCATGAGTTCCATGAGCTCCAGTCGGGCGAAATCATCTAGCTTGTAATTCGACGGCTTCAGTTTGAATGGAGCGAGGCCCTTGTCGTCGTAAAAATTGCGATGGAAGTACACGACCTCCGTCTCACCCTTCACCTCGACCATGGTGGACCAGTAAAAGGGGAGTTCTATGGTCTCGCCGTATTTCCCGACATACAGGGTTACGGCTCCGTAGCCGCTGGAATTGGGCTTGGTCTTGATGCTCCCAGTTTGCGAGGAGGCTCCCTCTGCGATTGGAGAGGGGGGGGCCTGCGGTTCACGCGCGAAGCTGTGACTTGCCAGGAGAGTGAGCCTGGCGCTAAGAATCGCTGGGTGACGTTTCATTTGATTTCTTTGCCAATAAAAATGGGGAAGCGAGCATTGCTCGCTTCCCCTGGACTCACCCGGTTAAGGCCGGATCGTGGATACCCCGGGGCCGATTCCCCGGGCTACAGAGTTGATAGTCTAAGGATACTGGAAGCTGAGTAATCCATCGAGGGTCTTTCGCCCTGGAAGAGGGGAGACCCTAATGGCCCAGACAGCTTCTCCTTCTTTAGGATGAAAAGAGAACGGGCGCGCTTCATTTGCATCCGTGCGAACCTGCGGCCGATTTTCTCTGCGGGTAGTTAAGCAGATTCTAATTCTGTAGCCCGGAAAAAATGAAGGCGAACCTTTTTGGCGAAGGTCCGCCTTCTGTGGTGCTTCCGGCGAAAGCTAGCTGTTGCCGGCGACGGCGGTTCCGGCGGGGGGGAGGTCCTTGGCGAGCTTGGCGAAGAGTTTCAGCTCGGCCTTGTATTTCTCGGCGGCCTGCTCGTTGGTGATCAAGTGGTAATCATCATTCTCGAAGATCGCGGCGGCGCGCAGGACCCCGGTCTTGTCGGTCAAGTAGTATTCGCCATAGGTGTTGTCAATTAGCTTAAAAGCGATGATGATGTCATTGGTGCCTTCTTGGTTCCGGACGGTGAAGTAGTGTTTCCCTTCCGGGTGAGTCTCCGAAACCTGTTTGAACGGCAATTCCCCCGTGCCGTCGTTGAGGCCGAAGATTTTGGCGAGACTTGGGCCAATAGCCCCGGGTTTCTTCGACGCCAACGTCCGGGTGATCAGGCGGGACATCAATTCCGCGTTGATGCCCGGATCGGGCGTAACCGTCGGATCGACGGGGACGCTTCTCGACTGCGTTAAAGGGCAGGCGTCCTCCGACCTTTGCCGCGACATCCCGGCGGCTGATAGAAAGGTCGATACGACCGTCCCCGCGTTGGTCAGAGAGGTCGTAGCGACCGGCAGGGACGTGGTCAACGACGCGCGGACCGCGGGACGCGGGACGAAGTTCGGGGTCGAGGGCATACCCGACGATGAAACCGACGACGGAAATCTGCCCGCCGTCACCTTCGACCCGCCGAAGACCCCGGAGGCCGCGCGCGACCGCCAGGAAGTGGCCCGCCTCGTGCAATCGGAGAGCCCCGCCGCCGCGCGAGAGTACGCGCTGGCCGCCCTGCAGCGCAGCCCCGAGGACCCCGCCTTGCAGTCCTTCGTGAAGCTCACCGCCCCCGTGAAGGCGTCCGTGGACCAGAAGACGGTGAAGTCCCGCATCGCCGAGCTCGCGGCGGGCATGCGCCAGGACGAGGGAACGGGCAACGGAGCCATCCTCGCCTCGCCGATCTCGTTCGGCGCCCTGAGCGGGGGCGCCTCCCGCGGCCCCGCGGCGCCGCCCGCCGGGCTGACCGTCCCCGACGTGCGCGGCGCCGCGGCCCTGCGCGACGCCTCGGGCAAGATCGCGATCAAGGATTTCGCCGGCGCCGAGTCCGTCCTGACCCGCCGCATCGCGGAGAGCCCGACCGACGCCGGCGCGTTCCGCCTGCGCGCGATGACGCGCCGCGCCCTGTCGCGCTACTCCGACTCGGCCGACGACGCCCGTCAGGCCGTCGCCCTCAACCCGAGGGACTCCCGGTCCCTGCACCTCCTGTCGCGCGACCTCACCGACCTCGGGCGGCCGAAGGAGGCCCTGGTCGAGGCCGACCGCTCGCTCGCGATCGATAATAAGGACGCGCACGCCTACATCGCCCGCTCCGTCGCGCTCAACGCGCTGGGACGCGGCGAGGAGGCGCTGGCCGACCTCGCCCAGGCGGCGTCGCTCGACTCCCAGTTCGACGCGCTGTACAACGACGCCGTCGCCCTCCGCGGCGGCGGCGCCGCTCCGCGAAGCGCCCGGTCGTGGCCGGTGTGGCTCGGGGCCGTGGGCACGGCCTTGCTGTTCTTCTCGTTCGCGCTGTTCCGCAAGAGAGGCGACTCGTCGATCCGCATGGCCCTGCGCAAGGAGGACCACGACCTGCTCAAGGCCGCGGCGCCGCGCGCCGACGCCGTGCCCAAGGGCTTCAGCCTGGTGAAGGTGCTGGGCCAGGGCGGGATGGGCGTCGTGTTCGAGGCGCTCGACCTGGCCCTGCAGCGGCCCGTCGCGCTCAAGAAGCTCCGGCCCGAGATCGCCGACAACCCGCGCGAGCGCCACCGGTTCTTGAAGGAAGCCCGCACCGTCGCCGCCCTCAAGCACCCGAACATCGTGGAGATCCACGCCATCCACGAGGACGAGCAGGGTCTGTTCCTCGTCTTCGAGCGCGTGCCCGGCGAGAGCCTGCACGAGCGCCTCGGGCGCGGGCCGATGAACCCGGCCGAGGCGGCCGCGTTCCTGAGGCAGATCGCCTCGGCGCTCGACTACGCGCACGCCCAGGGCGTCGTGCACCAGGACCTCAAGCCCGGGAACGTGATGATCCACGGCGGCCTCGCCAAGGTCATGGACTTCGGCATCGCCCGGCGCGTGCTGGAGTCCCTGTCGACGATGTCGAAGATCGAGGTCTCGGGAACGCCAGCCTACATGTCTCCCGAGCAGGAGCAGGGGATCGTGACGCCGTCCGCGGACGTGTTCGCGCTCGGCGTGTGCGCCTACGAGAGCTTGACGGGCGTGCTGCCCTATCCCACCGGCGGCCTGATGCTCAAGGCGCAGAAGATGTACCGCAGGCCCTCCGAGACGGCGCTGAGCCTCAAGCCCGGCGTGGACGCGGCGATCGCCCGCGCCCTCGAACCCCGCCCCGAGGACCGCTGGCCTTCGGCCGCGTCCTTCGTCGAGGCGTTGGCTCGGGCCCTGTAAGCGGGGCGCGCGCTTCCAATAGCGCCTCTGGCCGATTCCGAATTATTCATGTAAACTCAACGCAGCGCGCCTGTAGCTCAACGGATAGAGTACTTGGCTTCGAACCAAGTGATCCGGGTTCGATTCCTGGCGGGCGCACCAGATTTGCCGTTTTTCCGCCCCCGCGTTGAAATATTACCGTAACGCTTCCCTGATAACATCCTGGGGCATGCTGCTCCTCGCCGCCGGCCCGGCGTTCCTCGCCATTTCCGCCCAGGCGGCCAAGCCCGCCGTCTCGAAATCCACCGCCGCCGCGCGCGCGGAGCTGGGGCGGGAGGCCGTCGCGATGCTGTCCTCGTCGGGAGCCGACCCCGACCCCGAGGTGCGCGCCGTCGTCGCCGCCGCGTGGGGGGACCTGAAGAACCGCGCGGCGATCCCGTTCCTCAAGCGCGCGCTGACCGACGCCAACGCCGACGTGAGGATCGCGGCCGCCGCGAGCCTGTACCGCCTGGGCGAGGTGGACGGCCTGACGAACCTCATCGACGAGACGAAGACCGCCGGCGGCGCGCCCCCGACCACGCCCGCGCAGGAGCTGCGGCGCATGGCGCGCGACGCGGCCCGCGCCCGGGCCGTGCTCAAGCTCGGGGAGGTCGCCGGGAGCAACGCCCGCGCCGCCCTCGACTCCGCCCACAAGGACCCCGAGGGCGAGGTGCGCGACGCGGCCGCCGTCGCCCTGGCCCGCCTCGGCACGCCCGGCGCCTCGGCGCCCTTCCTGAGCGCCGTCGCCGACGCCGACGAGGCCGTGCGCGCCTCCGCGGCCCGCTCGCTGGGGCTGATCGGCCGCGAGGGACGGGGCATCCTCGCGAAGCTCGCCGCGACGGACGTGTCGGTCTCCGTGCGCGCCGAGGCGTGCGCCGCGCTCGGCGTGTTCTCCGACCCCGGCGACGTCCCCGTCCTCGCCGCGGCCCTCGGAGACAAGAGCGGGCGGGTCAGGCTCGCGGCCGTCCGCGCGCTCGCGCGGCGCCACGCCGCGGACTCGACCGCCGCGCTGAAGTCCTTCCTCGACAAGGCCCCCGCCCCGGAGTTCGCCCTCACCGCCCAGGCCGGCCTGGCGGAGCGGGGGGAGGACGTCGAGCTCGGCCTCGCCGACCTGACCCTCGGGCAGGACGATCCCGAGCTCAAATCGCTCGCCGTGCGGGTGCTGTCCGCCGCGCGCCGGGCCGAGGCCCTCGACCTCCTCGCCAAGGCCATGCGCGGCGACCCCTCGCGCCGCATCCAGGTCGAGGCCGCCGCCGGCGTCATCGTCCGCCTGCGGCGAGTCGAGAGCCCGCGATGAGGAAGGCCCTTCCCGCCGCCGCGGCGCTGGCCCTGCTCCTCGCCGCGGCGACGCCCGCCTCGGCGGTGCGTCCCTCGCCGAAGGCGAAGGCGGAGGCCCGCCGCTTCGGCCTCGACAAGCTCGGCGTCGCCGCGCCGAAGGCCCCGCGCGCCGGGCTGCTCAACGAGTTCTCCCGCTTCAACTCCCGGCACGAGGGGCGCTGGAAGCTGCGCGTCGACCCGCGCACCGGCGCGCCCGCGTCTCTCAGCGACGGCCGCACCGCGCCCCGCTCGGGCCCGCCCGAGACCATCGCCCGCCAGTTCCTGAGGGACCAGGCGGGCCTGCTCGGCGTGAACCCGGACGACCTGCTCGTCGAGAAGGAAACGAAGGGGGACGGGCACCGGCACGTGCTCTACCGCCAGACCCATCGCGGCATCCCCGTCGAGTTCGCCCGCGTCAAGGTCCACCTCGACGAGGACGGCTCGGTGATCGGCGCCAACTCCCGCTACGAGCCCGACCTGGACCTCAGCCTGACGCCCGCCGTCTCCGCCGCCGAGGCCGTCCGCGCCGCGGAGACCGACGCGAGCGGGACCGCCGACGGCGCCGCCGCGCTCGTGATCCTGCCCGTCGAGTCGACCGGCCGCTCCCATCTGGCCTGGAAGGTGAAGGTCAAGGCGCCGCAGGCGGCCTGGCGCTACTACGTCGACGCCCGCACCGGCCAGATCCTCTTCCGCTACAACAACATCCGCTTCCAGGTCTGCCTGACCTCGGGCGTGATCAAGGGCTCCGTGTTCGCGATCGACCCGACGAGCACCCCGGCGCAGAACCTCCCGATCGACAACCAGTGGGTGTACATCGCCGACTCCTCCACGCGCGCGCTGACCGGCGGCAACGCCACCTTCGGGCACGGCTTCTACTGCGGCGGCGCGCAGGGCAAGATCAACATGGGCCTGCAGGGGCCCTACGTCAACGTGGCCAACTTCCGCGGCCCGAGCATGCACTACGACAACGGCAACGGCGTGTGGCAGACCCTGGCCTCCCCGGTCTCCTCCCCGCACCCGTATCCTAATTCGACGACCCAGATCTCGACGATCAACCTGACGCTCGCCGCGCCGCTGGCGGTCAAGTTCCTGCCCGTGTTCAGCACCTTCAAGGTCGGCGAGTTCACCGGCGAGGACACCTCCGACGTCAACGGCGGCGGCATCGCCGACGACGACCAGCTCACCGTCAGCGACGGCAACGGCGACCCGGTGGGCAGCTTCATCGGCAACCGCGGGGCCTTCAACGGCGCCGCCGTCGCCGGCAAGATCATGCGCCTGACCCTCAAGTCGAACGAGAGCGGCCAGCAGGACGGCTACGACGTCTCGCTGTCGAGCTACCTGACGGTGACGAGCCCCTTCACCTACGGCGCGGCGAACACGTCGAGCCACACCTGGACCGTCGCCGACGCCCCGATCGGGCTGCGCTCCGAGCTCAACCTGTTCTACCACCTCAATCAGATGCATGACTACTTCTTCGGGGACGTCAACCGCTCGAGCGCGGCCCCCGTCTCCCGCCCGGTCGTCGCGATGGCGCACGTCGGCCCGAACATGGCCAACGCCTTCTACAACCCCGACTACGACAACCTGATGTTCGGCGACATCAACACCACGGCGCCCGAGGACGCCTTCTCGGACGACGCGACCGTCATCCACCACGAGTACGTGCACTACCTCACCGAGCGCATCTGGCCCCTGCAGAACTTCGGCCAGGCCGGCGCGATCTCCGAGGCGAACGCCGACTACTTCGCGGCCAGCTCCCTCAACGACCCCTCGATCGGGGCCTACGTCCTCGGAGCGCTCGGCGGCACGGGCTCGCTGCGCGACCTCGACTGCACGCTTCCCGGCATCCCCTGCCGGGTGCTCAGCAACCTGTCGTGGGTCGGCGAGATCCACGACGACAGCATCTACCTGTCGCAGGCGCTGTGGGACATCCGCCGGGAGCGCATCGCCGCCCGCGGCTACGCCCTGGGCCGCTCCTGCGCCGACAACCTGGTCTTCCAGTCGCTCCTGTTCTTCCCCGAAA
This sequence comes from Elusimicrobiota bacterium, assembly GCA_016182905.1. Taxonomy (NCBI): domain Bacteria; kingdom Pseudomonadati; phylum Elusimicrobiota; species Elusimicrobiota bacterium. The sequence continues at coordinate 11,387 of JACPFR010000011.1, read as the reverse complement.
GCTTCGACGAGTTCTACGACGCGATGCTCCGCGTGGACGCCGACGGCCGGGTGGCCGCGGCCTGCGGCGGCGCGGGGGCGACGCAGGCCGCGATCGGCAACGCGTTCGGCGCGCACGGCCTCATCCTCGGCAGCGGCGACTCGTACGAGCGCAACGACGGCTTCGAGACCGCGACCGACGTGAGCACGCGCCCGGCGCTGTCCGGGACCATCTACCCGACCAGCGATACCGACTTCTTCTCGTTCGGCGCGGGCCAGGGCCTGATCAAGGTCACCTTGAACCTGCCCGCCTTCGGCGGCTTCTTCAAGGGCTATCAGCTCAAGCTGTTCGACCGCTCCCGCCGCCAGGTCGCGGCCGCGGCCCCGCCGTACGACGGCGTCAACACCGTCGACGGCTCCTGCGAGGTCACCGACTGCAACACGACCTCCGCCTCCGTCGTGCTCCAGTACAACGCCCCCGCCGGCGGCCAGTACTACGTGCAGGTGGTCGGCGGGGACTCGCTCAACGGCTCGGCCAGCGGCGTGCAGTCGACGACGCCCTACAGCCTCGTCTTCGAGTATCCGAAGGGCGGAGCCCTCGGCGGCTCCATCGTCGCCGCGAGCTTCGACAACGACCTGATCTCCTTCGACGCGAACGTCACCTCGTTCACGAGCATCCAGGACTGGCGCTTCTCCTCCGCGCAGCTGCGCGACCACGACTTCAGCCCGCTCAGCAACACGCGCCTGAACCAGCCGCCGCTCGCCGGCGACTTCCTGACCTTCGTCTCCTCGGGCAGCGCCTTGGGCCACATCACCGGGTCCGTGCGGCTCGCCCCCGGCTTCGCCGCGCGCTACCCCGCCTCCGGCACGGTCTACCTCGAGATCTTCGGCTACAACGTCTACGGCAGCACCGCGTCCCTCGGCATGTCGAACCCGCTCAACCTGACCGCGACCAGGGCCGAGCTGACCGCCTACAACAACGTCTTCAACCCCGCGCGGGGCCAGAGGGCGACGGTCAAGTACGCGACCCTGACGCCCGGGCGCGTCACGATCAAGCTCTACACGGTCACCGGCACCTACATCTCGACTTTGCTCGACGCGGACATGCCCGCGGGCCGGGGAAGCATGGATTGGGACGGGCGCAACGTCAGCGGGTCCGTCGTCGCCAGCGGCGTCTATCTGCTGCGCATCGACGCCCCCGGCATCCACAAGACCCAGAAGATCGCGATCATCAAATGACGAGGAGCCTCCTCATCGTCCTGGCGTCTTTCTCCGTCGCGGGCCTCGCCCGCGCCGCCGGGGGGCCGGGCACGACCGCCGTTCCGGTGCTGCAGATCCCGATGTCCGCCCGGGCCGCCGGCATGGGGACCTCGTTCACGGCCGTCGCGAGCGACGCCTCCGCCCTGTTCTACAATCCCGCGGGCCTGGCTCGCCTCAACGCCCACGAGCTCGACTTCAGCTTCGCCACGGGGCAGGGCGAGACCTCGATCCAGAACCTCGCCTACGCGGGCCCGACGCCCTTCACCGGCGTCTCGGGCAACGGCTACACGAGCGCCGGCGCCAACCTGCTCTACTCGAAGAGCGGCACGATCGAGGTCAACCGCCTCAACGCCAACGGCTCCCTGGGCTCCTCGGAGAGCGTCAGCGCCGGCTCCGACCTCGTGCTGTCCGGCGCCTACGCCGAGCGCGTCGGCATGACGCCGCTCGAGCTGCGCGACGCCTCCTATCAGATCGACCACTTCCTGGGCGTGGGGGGCAAATTCGTCCGCTCGACCATCGTCACCCAGACCGGCAGCGCCTTCGCGGCGGACCTGGGCTATCTCGTGCACTCGCCGGAGGCCGGCTGGAGCTTCGGCGCCTCGGCGCTCAACGTCGGCGGGAAGATCAAGTATTCCGAGGAGAAGGAGCCCCTGCCCGCGACGCTCCGCGGCGGCTTCGCCTGGCAGGGCGGCGTGCCGTCGGTCCACAACGTGATCGCCTCGGTGGACGGCGACTACCTGCTCGACGAGCGCGAGTGGCACGCGAACATGGGCCTCGAGTACTTCTGGGTGAAGACCTACGGCGCGCGCCTCGGCTACCAGATCCACCGCGACGACGCCGGCCTGACCATGGGCTTCGGCCTGCGCTGGAAGGGCCGGATCCTGCTCGACTACGCCTGGGGCCTCGGCAAGTCCCTCAGCGACCAGCACCGCGTCACCGTCTCCTACCGCTTCGGCGGCGTGCCGCCGTCCCAGCGCGGGCGTCAGCGCCGGCCGTTCATCGAGTCCATCCCCGAGCGCGACCAGCTGCGCGGCATCGAGGACCGGCAGCCGGAGTTCAACGAGCCCGCGCCCCGTCCGCGCGCGGTCCCGCGCGAGCGCAACACCGGCGTCCCGGGCTGGATCTACTAGGCAGCCCCGGCGGCCCCGCCGCTCCGGGCATCCCTCCGCTGGTTCGTTGCTTTTAAGCAACGCCGCGGTTGAAAGAACGAAGCAAAGAGCTTTATTCCACGTGCTGTTGCTTAAAAGCAGCGAACCAGGAAGGAGATCATCCCACGACGGCGGCAGGCGGCCTCGCCCGCCCCAAAAAAGCTCGGCCGCCCCGCGAGGAGCGGCCGAGAGCGCGGTCCGGCGCCGGCGCTTAAGCGGCTTTCTCCTCCGCGCGCTTGCGCAGCGAGCCGTTGAGGACCTTCTTGCGCAGGCGGATGCTCGAGGGCGTGACCTCGAGCAGCTCGTCGTCGTCGATGAACTCCAGCGCCTGCTCGAGGCTGAGGATCTTCGGCGGCTCGAGCTGGACGGCGTCGTCCGTCGCCTTGGAGCGCATGTTCGACATCGCCTTCGCCTTGGTCGGGTTGACCATCATGTCCGACGAGCGGGAGTTGGTGCCGACGATCATGCCTTCGTAGACCTCGACGCCGGGTCCCAGGAAGAAGTCCGAGCGTTCCTGCAGGCCGGAGAGGGCGTAGCCCGTCGTGGTGCCCTGGGCCATGGAGACGAGGACGCCGTTGACGCGGGGCGGCGGCTCGTTGCCCTTCTTGCCGTAGCCGTTGAAGGAGTGGTGCATCATGCCCGTGCCCTTCGTCATGGCCATCAGCTCGGTCTTGAAGCCCATGAGGCCTCGCGAGGAGATCGAGTACTCGAGGCGCACGCGGGACGCGCCCTCGGGAGCCATGTTCTGCAGCTGGCCCAGGCGGCGGCCGAGGGCCTCGATGATCGCGCCCTGGTACTGCTGGGGCGCGTCGATGACGAGGTTCTCCATCGGCTCGCTCATCACGCCGTTGATCTCGCGGAAGATCACCTGCGGGCGGGACACCGCGAGCTCGAAGCCCTCGCGGCGCATCGTCTCGATGAGGATCGACAGGTGAAGCTCGCCGCGGCCGGAGACCTGGAAGTGGCCTTCGCCGGGAAGCTGCTCGATCTTGAGTCCGACGTTGATCTGCTGCTCCTTGAGGAGCCGCTCCCGCAGGTGACGGGAGGTGACGAGCTTTCCCTCCCGGCCCGAGAAGGGGCTGTTGTTGACGTTGAACTCCATCGACAAGGTCGGCTCGTCGATCTCGAGGGGAGGCAGCGCGATCGGGTTGGCCACGTCGGAGACGGTGTCCCCGACGTTGATCGTCTCCAGCCCCGCGATGGCGACGATGTCGCCGGCCTGAGCGCTGTCGACGTCCTTGCGCTTGAGACCCTGGTACATCTGGAGCATGGTGACCTTGCCGGGGATGAGCTTGCCGTCCTCGCCCTTGATGAGGACGACGTTCTCGTTCTTGGCGATCTTGCCGTTCTGCATGCGGCCGATGCCGATCTTGCCCAGGTAGGAGCTGTAATCGAGCATGGTCACGAGCATCTGGAGCGGCTTGCTCGGGTCGACCTGCGGGCCGGGGACCGACTTGATGATGGTGTCAAGCAGGGGCTTCATGTCCGTGCCCGGGGTGGTCTGGTCGTGGCTGGACCAGCCCATCTTGCCGGCGGCGTAGACGACCGCGAAGTCCATCTGCGGCTCGGTCGCGCCGAGGTCGATGAAGAGGTCGAACACCTTGTTGAGCGCCTCTTGGGGGCGGATGTGGGGGCGGTCCATCTTGTTGATGACGACGATGGGGTGCAGGCCGAGGGCCAGCGCCTTGCGCAGCACGAAGCGGGTCTGGGGCATCGGGCCCTCGACCGCGTCGACGATCAGCAGCGCGCCGTCGACCATCTTGAGGATGCGCTCCACTTCCGAGCCGAAGTCGGCGTGGCCGGGGGTGTCCACGATGTTGATCGTCTTGTCTTCGTAGTGGATCGACGTGTTCTTCGCCAGAATGGTGATGCCGCGCTCGCGCTCGAGGTCGTTGGAGTCGAGGACCTGCTCCTGGGCGGCGTCGGCCTTCACGTTGAACTCGCCGGACGCCTTGAGGAGGGCGTCGACGAGGGTGGTCTTGCCATGGTCGACGTGGGCGATGATGGCGATGTTGCGGACGTCTTCTCTGCGGGGTGAGGTCATTCTTTTTCCTTTTGTTCTCTATTTCCGTCGCTGGCCGTACTCGCGCGGGACGGAGAGCGCGGAGTCCTTGACCACGGAGTGGGGGATGAGCATGTAGCTTTCGCCGTCGAGCTTCAGCACGACGTACTTCAAGTCGATGTCGACGACCGTTCCCTCGTGCTCGCCGATCTTGACGCGGTCGCCGACCTGGAAGGGCTTCAGCGCCAGGACGATGGCGCCCTGGAACACCGCGCTGACGTAGTCGTTGACGGCGATCGAGACCAGCACGGTCGACAGGGAGAGCGTGCCGGCGACCCAGGCCCACGAGACGCCGGCGGCGTTGAGCAGGAAGGAGCCGCCGATGACCCAGGTGAGCACCGCGGCGCCGAGCTTGAGCACGGTCGTCACGGGGCGGGTCCACTCGTAGCGGACGGCGAGGCGCTCGACGGCGGCCTTGATCGAGCGGGAGACCGAGGCCGTGAGGAAGGCGACGACGGCCGCCTTCAGGTATGGAAGGACGCTCGCCAGCCACGACAGCGAGGTGCCCTTGAGCGCCACGGGGAGAAGGGGGAAGAAGGACAAGGCGGCGATCGCGAGGGCGGAGAACAAGATCGGCTTCCAGAGCGTGGGCGAGGCCGCGTCGCGCAGCGCGCGCAGCAGGCCGCGCGGGAAGGCGGGCTTGCCGAGCTTGAGGCGGATCTCCTTCGTCTGGTACTCGCCGTACAGCTTCACGGCGGCGGCGGCGATGCTGTTGTAGGTGAAGAGGATGAAGCCGCCGTTCTCGTCCTTGAGGACCAGGTAGCGCAAGGTGAGGTCGTGGACGACGCCCGTCGTCTTGCCGATCGTCACCTTGTCGCCGACGGTGAAAGGACGGGAGAGCAGGAAGTGCACGCCGTGGAACAGGTTGCCGGCCACGTCGCGCACCGCGAGGGTGACCGCGAGCGCCATCGCCGTGCCGCCGGCGCCGAAGGTGGCGAGCAGGGCCGTCCCGGAGACGCCGAGAGCGGCCAGGCCGACGCCGACGCCGGAGGTCCAGACCACGACGTTGGTGATGAAGCGGGCGAGGACGACGGTGTTCTGCTCCCAGCCGAAGCGGGCCGCGAGCTTGGTGATGGCCCAGCGGGAGAGGCGGGTCAGGCCGTAGGCGCCGGCGAGGACGGCGGCGCCCTCCGCGTAAGGGACGGCGGCGGAGGCCCAGTGGGGCAAGGCGGGCAGGGCGGCGGCGGGGGCCAGGGCGGCGGCGCCGCGGGCGAGGAAGGACGGGGACTTCGCGGCGGGGACGACGACGGGGACGGAATCATCCAGGTCCTTTTTGGCCGCGGAGCCGGACCAGAACGCCTCGCTGTCGGACCGGATCTCAACGGCGGAAACGGAGGGGGACTCGCTGCGCGGCTGCGCTAAGGGCTTCATGCCGTCGAGCGCGAGCGGCGCAACGGCTTTCGGGACGGCCATATTCGCGGCGGCCGCGGGGACGAGCGGCTGGATCGCCGCCGCGGAGAGAACGGAGATGGGGGCGGCAACGGCGTTCAACGACGGAACGGGCGCGGCGGAAAGAGAAAGCGCGGGAGAAAGAAACACGGCGCCGTTGAGCGAGGGCGTCATCGGCGAAGACATGCCTCCAAGCGAAGGCACCATCGATATCCCGACGGGACCGCGAGACATCCCCGCCGCGACGCGGACCTGGGCCGCGCCGGGGGAGGCCAGAACGGCGCAAAGCGTCAACGCGATGATCGGCTGGGATTTCATGGAATTCATTATATCAACGTGGACAAATCACCGCTTAAGGCGAAGGTCCCAAGGAGTCGCCGCCATAGGTCCTACGCTGGAAATCAGCGGGGCGCGCGCCTCGCGGCGCGCGCCCCGATGAAAGCCGCCCGAGATGCCGTACAAGGGTGAGGGGTGGCGGCTTTCAGGGACATTCTAGCATAGTCGGCCCCGTTGCGCAAACGGCTCCCGGTCGATGTATAATCCTCGGATGAACCATTATCGCGCGCTCCGCCGCCGCCTCGCCGCCCGCCTCAAGGGCCAGGGCCTCGTGCATCTCCAGGGCGGCAAGCCCGTGCCGCGGAACTTCGACGTCGAGTACGCGTTCCGCCAGAACTCCGATTTCCTGTACGCCACCGGCGTCGAGGAGCCCGGCTGCCACCTCGTGCTCGACGGCGCGCGCGAGACCTTGCTCGTGCCGCGCGTCGACGCCCACCACCGCGTCTGGGAAGGCCACGTGCCGGGGCCCGCCGAGGCGAAGAGGCTGTTCGGCGTGGACCGCGTCATGTACGCCGACGAGCTCAAGAAGGTCCTGAAGGGCCGCCGCCCCGTCCCGCCCGCCAAGCTGCGCGACGCGCTCGACGAGCTGCGCGCCGTCAAGACCGAGGGCGAGCTCCGGCTGATGCGCCGCGCCAACGACGTCAGCGGCAAGGCCCACGTCGCCGTGATGAAGGCGACGCGCCCCGGCCTGCGCGAGTACGAGCTGCAGGCCGCGTTCGACTCGGCGTGCGTGAAGGCGGGGCTCAAGCATCTCGCCTATCCCTCGATCGTCGCCGCCGGCGTCAACAGCGCGGTGCTGCATTACCGCAAGAACAACGCGCCGCTGAAGTCGGGGGACCTTCTCCTCATCGACGCGGGCGCCGAGCTCTCCGGCTACGCGGCGGACATCACCCGCACCTACCCGATCAACGGGAAGTTCACGCGCCGCCAGCGCGACGTGTACTCGGTGGTGCTCGAGACGCAGAAGAAGTGCATCGAGAAGGCCCGGCCCGGCGTCAACTCGGCCGAGCTGCACCTGTACTCGATGCGCGTCATCGCCGAGGGCCTCAAGTCGCTCGGGCTCCTGCGCGGCGAGACGGACGGCCTGGTCGAGAACGGCGCGGTGCGCCTGTTCTACCCGCACGGCCTGACCCACATGCTCGGCCTCGACGTGCACGACGTCACCGGCGGAAAGAAGCGCGTCCTGCCCAACCCGACCAAGATCCCGGTCCGCTTCGTCGCGAAGCTCGAGCCCGGCTTCGTCATCACGATGGAGCCCGGAGTCTACTTCATCGACGCCCTGCTCAAGGACCCGGCGCTTCGCGCCAAGCACAAGCAGTCCGTCGATTTCGCGAAAGCCGACTCGTTCCTCGATTTCGGCGGCATCCGCATCGAGGACGACATCGTCATCCGGGAAGGAGGCGTCGAGAACCTGACCCGCGTCCCCAAGGAGATCGAAGCCGTCGAGGCGGCCCTTGCGGGCTGACCTCCTGCTGGCGCTGCTGCTCGCGGCGCCGGCCCTCCGGGCGGGGGACCTCGGCTCCGAGGTGACCTTCGGGAGCCGGCAAGGCGCCCGATTCTCGGTATACGCCGGGTTCGGCCCGCAGATCGTCTACGACAGCGGCCTCAGCGACCCCCTCCCCGACGCCTGGGACACCGTGCTGATCCAGGGAGAGATGCCCGATCCGGCCATCCGCTTCTCGGCCTCGCGCCCGAGCGGCCCGGCCGGCTGGATCGAGCTCACGGTGCGCCGCTTCCCCGACGGGCGCTTCTGGGCCAAGGGACGCTTCCCGCGGGGCGCCGGCGCGGTCCGCCTGCGCGCGCTCGACGACGGGGCCGTGTCCGACCACCAGGTCACGGTCTACTCCGCCGAGGCGTTCGCCGAAGGCCCCGACGCCCCGTCCCTGCCCTCCTTGCCTTCGCGCGGCCCGATGGACCCCGGCGCGACGCCGCCGCTGGTGCACGGGCGCGCCGAGTGGCGGGCGGCGCCGCCGACCCATCCGCTCTCGCCCGACCCCCTGCCGTGGCGGATCACCTTGCACCACACCGACGGGCGCTACACGAAGAGCCTCGACGAGAGCCTCGACGAGACCCGCTTCATCCAGGACTTCCATCAGAACGGCCGGAAGTGGAGCGACATCGCCTATCACTTCGTCGTGGATCCCCTCGGGAACGTCATTGAGGCGCGCCCGCTGGAGACGCTCGGCGCGCACACGCTCAACAACAACGAGGGCAACGTCGGGATCGTCCTGCTGGGCCTGTACCACGCGCCCAGGAACGACAAGCCGACCGCGGCCCAGCTCGCGGCCGTGGGAGAGGTCGGACGGTTCCTCGTGAAGCGCTTCGGGATCGATCCGGCCTCGCTGAAGGGCCACCGCAACTACAAGCAGACGGATTGCCCCGGAGACCTCGCCTACGAGCGGCTCGCCGAGCTGCGCGGGGCCTTCGCCGGGCCTCAGCGCGCCAGGAAAAGCGCGGCCAGGCCCAGCGCCACGCGGTAGACGACGTAAGGCTTGAACCCGCCGCGCGGCAGGAAGCGGATGAAGGCCCCGACGGCGGCCAAGCCGGTCGCCGCCGACACCGCGATCCCGAGCAGGAAGACCCCGTCGACGTCGGCGAGGCCGAGGTGGCGCAGCTTCAGGACCGCCGCGCCGGCGACGATCGGCGTGGCCATCAGGAAGGACAGCTCGGCGGCCTGAGGCGCCTTGAGGCCTAGGAGCAGGGCCGCGCTGATCGTAGCGCCCGAGCGCGACACGCCGGGCATCACGGCCAGGGCTTGGGCCGCGCCGACGAGGAGGAGGCCGCGCGCGCCGGCGTCGCGCCAGTCCAGTGTCTGCTTCGCCCTCCGCTCGGACCACGCCATCACCCCGCTGAACGCGATGAGGCATAGGCCGATGCGCCGCGGGTCGCGGAACGCGTCCTCGGCGGCCTTCTCGAAGAGCAGCCCCGCGACGACGGCGGGGAGAGTGGCCAGCGCGATCAGCCCCAGCTTGCGGCCCTCCTCGCCCCGGGGGTCGCGAGCGGCGCCGAGCAGCATCCGGCTCCAGATGTCCCGGTAGTAGAGCAGCACCGCGAGCAAAGTCCCGAGGTGGAGGCCGACGTCGAACGTCAGCCCCGGATCCGTGAAGGAGAAGAAGCGCGGGGCGAGCGCTAGATGCGCGGAGCTCGAAACGGGGAGGAACTCGGTCACGCCCTGGATCGCGCCGAGCAGCGCGGACTGGGAGTAGGTCATCGCGTCCTCATTCCGCGGAGACTTTCGGGACCAGCGCCATGTCGCGGCGCACGGGCTTGCCGACGACGCCGATCCAGGGGAGGCTGCGCGCCCCGGCCTGCATCAGGAACTTGCGCTGCTCGAGGTCGGCCTTGCGCACCGAGCTCGTCGAATCGAGCTCGTCGATGTGCTTGCCCGAGTAGTCGTCGTGCAGGATGCGGAGCTGGTAGCCCTCCGCCGGGCCGGCCTTCATCGTCGCGCGGTAGCGGCCGTCGTCGCCGGTCTCCGCCGACGCGACCTCGTTGTCCTCGGCGTCGACGAACACGAGGCGCACGCCGTAGGCGCCCCGCGTCGTGAGCAGGTCGTAGACGGTGCCCTCGAACACCCACTGCGGCCCCGCGGGCTTCTTCGGCGCGGGCGGCGCGGGCTTGGGCTTGGCGGCGGGCGGCGCCGCGGGCTTGGGACGCGCGATCTGAGGGAAGGTCGCCGTCGCGCGAGGCGGCGCGGCCGGCGGCGGCGCCGCGGCTGGCGGCGGCGCGACCGGAGCGGGGACGGGCGCCGGAGCGGGCGCGTAGACGGGCGCCGGGGAGGAGGCGCCGGGGCTCGGCGGCTCGACGGGACGGCTCAGAGCGGGCGCGGGAAGGCTCGTGGGCGGAGGAGCGTCGCTCGGCGCGGCCGGCGCGGGAGAAGAAGGGGGAGGAGCGGCGCCGGTCGAGCCGGAGGAGTCGTCTTCGAAGACCGGCGTCATCGTCGAGTCCCCCGCGGCGCGCTTGCCGAACGGAGACGAGCCCGTCGGCCTCGCGGCGACCGGCGGCTCGGAGCGGATCATCATGTAGATGGCGCCTACGCTGAACAGGCCGAGGACGCCCCCGGCCAGCGCGGCGAGATAGACGGCCGACGGCCGCCCCGTCTTGGGCTTGTCCTCGGCGTCGGCGGCCGCCGCGGCCCCCTTCCCGGCGGCCGCCGCGGCCTCCTTCCCGGCGGGCGCCTTGGCGCGCTTCGCGGCAGGCTCGACGACGATCTCCTTCGTCGAGCTGGGGAGGAAGAGGGCGGCGGAGGGCTCGTCCTCGGCCTCCTCCTCGTCGGCGGCCGGCTCCGGAGCGGGCTCGGGCTTCTTCGGGCGTTCGATCTCGCGGGGCGGGTCCTTTTTAGGAGGCTCCTTCTTCTTCGGCGGAGGCGGAGGCGCCTCTTCGACGTTCTCCTCGACCTCGGGCTCCGGCTCGGGAGCGCGCTTCGGCTTCGTCGGCGGCAGCAGGGGCGCGGGCTCGTCGTCCGCCTCCGGCTTCGGTATCGGCTTCGCCTCCGGCAGCTTCGCCTCGGGCGCGGGAGGAGGAGGGGCGAACAGGCCCTCGCCGGGCTTCGGCCCGAGGTTCCTCGCCACGGGCAGGGCGAACGGGTTCTCGTCTGGGGCCCCGGGCGCGGCGGAGCCCGCGGGCTCGACCTTGGGGAGCTTCGCCATGCCCAGGCCGGAGGCGGGAGCCTCGGCGGCGCCGCCGCGCGCGGGCGGCAGGGAGAAGCCCTCCGCCTTCTTCGGAGGCTCGGGCTTCTTGTCGCCTTTCTTGTTGGCGACGAAATCCCATCCGCAGGCCCGGCACTGCCGGGCTTCGTCGGGGGCTGGGGCGCCGCAGCTTGGGCAACGAGAGATCATCGTGGACCGCCTACGCGGAGCGGAACGGTGATTCTAACTTTTTTACGCGCCGTACGTCCCATCGCGGCGGCGACGCGTGAGGCCCACGAGGTACGGAAGGTCCGAGTGATAGATCAGGTAGGCGATCGCCAGCGCGGCCGCGCCGCGCAGCGCGAGCGCCAGCAGGCGATGCCAATCCTTCTCCTCGGCGGGGCGGTCCGTCGGGAGCTCGTACTTGTGCCGCGCGGGAGCCATGTAGGTGTAGCTGAAATCCTCTTCCTCGGGCTTGACGCCCGCCGCCGCCGCGCCGGGCGCGTAGGCGGCGGGGCCGCCGGCGCTGCGGTCGGCGAGAGGGGCGGCGTCGGCCGCCGCGGGCGCGGCCGGCGCGCCGGCGCGG